>NZ_JAHGAC010000020.1:0-118871 GCF_030248355.1 Vibrio sp. B172a
CGGCGTACCGTTTTCTTTTTAACTGTTCGTGCTAAGCACCAACAATTTTAAATCGTGGTGCCCGGAGGCGGAATCGAACCACCGACACGAGGATTTTCAATCCTCTGCTCTACCGACTGAGCTATCCGGGCAACGGAGCGCTATTAAACGGATTTTCCCGCTTTTCGTCAACCACTTTTTTTAAATAATTTCAAAAAAGTGGTTGTTCGAACGCTTTTTATTCAACTGTCGGTAAAAAGTTTATCCTGCGTTAAATTCCTTTTTGAAATTTGTAACTTTTTCTAGGTAACGGCGTGCTTCTGCATTCGGATGTTTCTTGGTTAGCGCCCAATAAACTTGGTTTGGTTGCAAAGAATTCAAATCTTGCATGGCGCGTTTGCGATCTGTGCGGTGGAAAGTGTTCAAAACACCACCAGTTCCGCCGTTGTAAGCAGAAATCATGCTGTATTCCAACGAGGTTGGGTGTTGTACATCTTTCAAATAACGGTTTTTAAGGATGTAAAAGTAAGCCGTTCCGGTATCAATGTTGTTTTCTGGATTAAACAAATACTCAGGGCTTGGTTGTCCCGAACGATTCTTCACCAGCTTAAATACGTCACGCCCTGCTGTTTTTGGTACAACCTGCATCAATCCATACGCATTTGCCCAGCTTACTGCATACGGGTTAAAGCTACTTTCGGTTTTGATGATGGCGTAAATCAGATCTTCAGGAATATCGTATTTCTTCGAGGCGCGACGCACGATGTCTGCGTATTGGTAACTACGTTGTGAGAAGTGATCTTCTACCATTGGGATTTCAACGTAGTAGGCTTTCTTGAAATCGACATCTTTGGTTTTGACTTGGTTAGCAATCAAGTAATCGGCAAAACGATTTGCGCGCCATGACCATTGAATGGGCTTTTTGTCTTGATCAACGACTTGATTGTAAAGAAAGGGCTGGCCTTCCAGTTTGATCTCTTTAGAGGAGAATAGATCGACACTGGCTGGATCGTCTGGTGTCAAAAGGGTTGTGATGATAGCGTTCTTGAGGTGTTTTTGTGGTTCGGTTGGAGAAACCGTCTCGATAGTAATCACACCTTTTTGGAAATCGACTTCGGCACGGCTCAAATAGTTATCGATATATTTGACGTAATTGCTTTTACCCGCGACTTTAACTTCGCGTTGACCCCATCGCTTTTTGATGTTGCCAGAGAAGCTACTGATCAGTGAATCTAAGGCATCGGTGTCTTTTTCAAACTGTCCTGGCAGTTCTGCTAGATTGTTGGCAAAACGGTTGGTCGGCTCGTAATCGACGTCATAAATCTTTTCTACGAACTCACGGCTACAACCTGCCATTAAAAGGGCAGTAGCGATAAAGGCGATTTTTTTCATAACTATTGAGATGGCTTTGTGGTCTCTAATATAAAAATGACACCACAAGTTTGGTTGTGATGTCATTGTTTTAAAACAAGTTTGCTTTATTCGCTTGGTGGCGTGTAGCCCTCAATGTGAACCTCTTTGCCTTCGAAAAGGAAGTTCACCATTTCTGTTTCAAGCTGTTTACGGTGCTCTGGATCCATCATGTTGAGCTTCTTCTCGTTGATCAACATGGTTTGTTTCTGTTGCCATTGAGCCCAAGCTTCTTTCGAGATGTTATCGAAAATGCGTTTACCTAGTTCACCTGGGTAAAGTTGAAAGTCTAGACCTTCGCCTTCTTTCTTTAGTCGAGCACAAAAAACAGTGCGGCTCATAATGACTCCTTGCAATTAATTAACGAAGTTCGTGGGGTAGCGCTTCCAGTAGCAGTTTTACTGGTGCAGCTAAACCGACTTCTTCAGGTTTAGATAAGTTATACCAAAGACCTTTGTTACCTTCCATCACCACATTGGGTTGCTTTGACAGGTCAATCAAAATCGGTGTGATATCGAGATGGTAATGGCTGAATGTATGACGAAACGTAATCAGAGTTTCTTGATGTTTAATATCGTCGGCTTGAATACCACGTTGTTCCAGTAGCAATTCAATATCACTTTCAACATCAATATGCTCAGTTTGTGGAAAGCAAAATAGCCCGCCCCAAATTCCCGTCTGCGGTCTTTGTTCTAGCCATACTTCGTGACTATCACCATTTTTGTGATGCAGCATAACGAAACGTGTTTGCTTAACCGGTTTGTCTTTTTTCGGCTTCTTACCCGGATAATCAAGCACATTACCTTGTTTTTTTGCCACACAAAGATCGTTGACTGGACACAAGGTGCATTTAGGCTTGCTGCGGGTACACATCATGGCACCCATATCCATCATGGCTTGATTGTACTTGTCGACGTCGGTTTGTGGCGTGTGCGTTTCTGCGATTTCCCACAATTGGTTTTCGACTTTCTTTTGTCCAGGCCATCCATCCACGGCAAAACAGCGTGAAAGTGTGCGCTTTACGTTGCCGTCTAATATCGCATGTGGCTGTTTATAGACAGACGAAAGAACCGCAGCGGCGGTGGAGCGACCAATCCCCGGTAGGGCATTCATCTGCTCTAGGTCTAGAGGAAACTCACCATTGTATTTATGGGCGACCTCTTTTGCGGCTTTATGAAGGTTACGAGCACGTGCGTAATAACCCAAGCCGGTCCAAAGGTGCAGCACTTCATCTTGCTCAGCATTGGCAAGATCGACCACGGTCGGGAAGCGCTCCAAAAAGCGTTGGTAATAAGGGATAACCGTAGTGACCTGAGTTTGCTGAAGCATGATTTCAGACAACCAGACACTATAAGCGGTCTTGTTTTGTTGCCACGGAAGATCTTTTCTTCCATATGCGTCATACCATTCTAAGATGGCACTGGCGAAAGGTGTCACGACTTGCTCTGTATTCTATTATTGGTTAGGAGCAAAATTGCACCACAGATTGTGGTGTAAGTACAACAGATAAACTGTGGGGATATTGTGTCTGGTTTGTTTGCTTTTGGGCTGCCATAGTCCGATAGCTCAACAAATACTTGCACCTAAGTGAATTCTTTGGATAATCCCCGCTTTGATTAATCAATGTGCAGGCAAAATCAATGAGTGAAGTAACCACTAACGAATACAACGAAGACGGTAAAATGATCCGTAAAATCCGCAGTTTCGTGCGTCGCGAAGGTCGTCTAACTAAGGGCCAAGAAAATGCGATGAACGAATGCTGGCCAACAATGGGTATCGACTACAAAGCTGAACTTCTTGATTGGAAAGAAGTATTTGGCAACGATAACCCAGTAGTGCTTGAGATCGGTTTTGGTATGGGTGCTTCATTGGTTGAAATGGCAAAGAACGCGCCAGAGAAAAACTTCATCGGTATCGAAGTGCATAGTCCAGGCGTTGGTGCTTGTCTTGCAGATGCTCGCGAAGCAGGTATCACGAACCTACGTGTAATGTGTCACGATGCGGTAGAAGTATTCGAACACATGATCCCAAATGGCAGCCTAGCAACGCTACAACTGTTCTTCCCAGACCCATGGCACAAAAAGCGTCACCACAAGCGTCGTATCGTACAGCTTGAGTTCGCTGAAATGGTTCGTCAGAAGCTTATCCTTAATGAAGGTATCTTCCACATGGCGACAGACTGGGAAAACTACGCTGAGCACATGATTGAAATCATGAACCAAGCACCTGGTTTCGAAAACATCGCTGAAGAAGGCGACTTCATTCCTCGTCCAGAAGAACGTCCACTGACTAAATTTGAAGCTCGCGGTCACCGTCTAGGTCACGGTGTGTGGGATATCAAATTCAAGCGTACTGCTTAAGGAGCCAGTAGATGTACCACTACGCGATATTAGCGAATCCGGGTCATAACCGTATTTACTTTGATAGCGCAATGACGATTGCATGTTCTGAGCTGAAAGCGATTTTGGCGTCGGAAGGTGTTGAAGTAACTGAAATTGGCAACAAAGACGTAGGTCTGCCTGCTGCACTTGTGTTCTCTTGCGAAACTGAACTGAGTGAAGCACAGGCTGGCAAGATTGCTGCGTCATCTATCTACTACGCGCTATTTGAAGTGCGTGAAGATGGCTTATTACGTCCAATTCAGGCGCCTGCATTCAATACTTTCCCTGAGAGCATGAGTCAGATCCTGCGTTACACAGGTAAAACAAACGAGCAGTTTACGCGTTTGATGGTGAACCTAGGCGTCAGTGCTGCCAACACGGGCAGTGCGAAATTGACGCTGATGGATCCTATGTGTGGTAAAGGTACAACACTGTTTGAAGGTTTGATCCACGGCTTGAACGTTGTGGGTGTTGAGATCAACCAGAAATGGGTTCAAGAGATCCAAACCTTCATCGTTAAGTTCATGAAGAACGGTCGCTTTAAGCACAAAGTGAGCAAAGAAAAGCGCACTTCTGGTGGTAAAAAAGTGGCAGATGGTTTCGTGGTTGAGGCTGCAGCAGACAAAGACGATTACAACAAAGGTAATCTTCAAACTATGAAGTTGTACTCAGCAGATACGCGTATTGCAGATCAAGTTGTGAAGAAGAACTCGGTAGATGTGATGGTGTCTGACTTGCCTTACGGCGTGCAGCACGGCAGCAAAAATGCCAAAGACAGTAAGCTGAACCGCAGCCCATTGGAGCTTCTAAAAGAGGCTCTGCCTGCATGGAAAGTGGTTCTGAAGAAACAGGGTTCTGTGGTGCTGTCTTTCAACGAATTCACTTTGAAGTGGAAAGACGTGGCGGCATTATTTGAAGAGCAAGGGTGGAAGGTACTTTCAGAAGAGCCTTACATCGGTTATCTTCACCGTGTTGATCAATCCATCAACCGCAACATCATTGTGGCAATAAAACCATAATCGACTTGAGTCGAATAAATTCCATGGAAAAGCCAACGTCCGCGTTGGCTTTTTTTACCTCTGAACTCAGCTATTTGGGTTCTTGTGACAAGAAGGTAGAAGATGAAACCTACAGCGCAAATTTTGACAGACATTCTAGCGGAAGTTCGCCCTTTAATTGGTCAAGGCAAAGTCGCCGACTACATTCCCGCATTGGCAAAAGTACCCAATACCAAACTGGGTATTGCGGTATACACCAATGAAGGTGAAGTGATTAAAGCGGGCGATGCAGAAGAGTCGTTTTCGATTCAGTCGATCTCAAAAGCGTTGAGTCTGACTCTGGCAATGTGCTTGTACAAGCAAGAAGAGATCTGGTGTCGTGTAGGTAAAGAGCCTTCTGGTCAGGCGTTTAACTCGATGATCCAGTTAGAGATGGAGCAGGGCATTCCACGTAACCCGTTCATTAACGCTGGTGCTATTGTGGTTGCTGATTTGCTGCAAAGCCGTCTCTCTGCGCCTCGTCAGCGTCTATTGGAATTTGCTCGTCAGCTATCTGGTGACACTCATATCGTGTACGACAAAGTGGTTGCAGCTTCTGAAATGATGCATGGTGACCGTAACGCTGCGATCGCGTATTTGATGCGTTCATTTGGTAACTTCGAGAACGAGGTTATCCCCGTTCTGCAAAACTACTTCCATGCGTGTGCATTGAAGATGAGCTGTGTCGATCTGGCGAAGACCTTTAGCTACTTAGCCAATAAAGGCACGTCGGTGCAAACGGGTAAGCCTGTGGTATCACCAACGCAAACCAAGCAGTTGAATGCATTGCTCGCAACTTGTGGCTTGTACGATGGTGCTGGTGAATTTGCTTACCGCGTTGGTATGCCGGGTAAATCAGGTGTTGGTGGTGGCATCATCGCTGTCGTACCGGGTGAAATGACGATTGCTGTTTGGTCTCCAGAGCTTGATGCATCTGGTAACTCACTCGCTGGTACTAAAGCGCTCGAACTACTTGCTGAGCGTATTGGTCGTTCGATTTTTTAGAAGAAAGATGCGAGATGCGAGCACGGACTTCATCCTATAGAGCGCTTTGCTTCGAGAAAGGTTCTTACAATCAAAAGGGTTGACCCTAAAGCCAACCCTTCCATCATTTTTCTCGAATCTCTATTCCCTTTCTTATTCCTCTTCCGCCATAAAGGCTTCAAGCAAGTCATTCAGGAACAGCTTACCTTTCTCGGTAATTTGCCAGTGAGTCTCTGTCTCACTCAGGTAACCCATCTCAAGCGCCCAATCGATAGTCTCTTGAATTGAGCTCAACGGCAGACCTGTTGTATCGATGTAGTCTTGTTTCGGGCACGCTTCCATTAAGCGGAAACGGTTCATAAAGAACTCAAACGGGCGATCTTCATCAGCCACAAGCTGTTCACTATCCAAGTACGGCTTCACCATGTTTTGGTATGCCATTAGATAGCCACGTGGGTGCTTGACCTTAGTTGTACGAATGATGCGGCCATCAGCAAAGCTTAGCTTACCGTGTGAACCGCAACCAATGCCAAGGTAGTCACCAAAGCGCCAGTAGTTCAGGTTATGCTGGCACTGATAGCCCGGCTTGCTGTAACCCGAAATCTCGTACTGAACGTAACCTGCCGCTGCGAGTTTCTCATGTCCTTGCTCGAAGATATCCCACAAGTCATCGTCATCTGGCAGAGTCGGTGGCTTGTAGTAGAACATGGTGTTGGGCTCGATGGTCAACTGATACCAAGACAAGTGCGGCGGCGCCAACTCAATCGCTTTATCCAAGTCTGCTAAGGCTTGTTCGATGCTTTGATCAGGTAAGCCGTGCATGAGATCGAGGTTAAAGCTGTTCAAACCGATTTGGTGTGCCAGCTTAGCAGCATTGACGGCTTCGTCTTGACCGTGAATGCGCCCCAAACGCTCAAGCTTCTGTTGCTCAAAGCTTTGCACGCCGATAGAAATGCGCGTTACACCAGCCTTGCGGTAGCCAACAAAACGCTCAGCTTCGATGGTGCCTGGGTTGGCTTCCATGGTGATTTCGATTTCAGGCTTGAACGGAATTCGCGCTTCAATGCCCTTAAGCAGACGCTCGATGCCTTCTGCCGAAATCAAACTCGGCGTACCACCACCAATGAAGATTGAATGCAGGGGACGTGGCGCTTCGCTGAGGCGGTATTTCTCAATGTCGGTATCCAAATCTTCAAGAAGAGCATTGATGTACTCTTCTTCTGGGATCTCGGCTTTGAGTGCATGAGAGTTAAAATCGCAATACGGGCACTTTTGTACACACCACGGGATGTGTACATACAAGCTCAGTGCTGGGGGCGTTAACATGGTCTAATTCGCTCGTGATTACTGAGACACTTGCTCAGACAGTTGAGCAAACAACGATTTGAGTGCTTTACCGCGGTGAGACAGTTGTTTTTTACGTGCTGGCTCAAGTTCGGCAGACGCGCAGTTGTCTTCAGGTACGAAGAAGATTGGGTCGTAGCCAAAGCCATTTTCACCGTGTGCTTCAGTTAGAATGCGACCTTCCCACTTACCGTGACAAACGATAGGGGTTGGATCGTTCTCGTGACGCATCAAAACCAATACGCAGTGGAAACGAGCGGTGCGCTCTGCTTCTGGTACGCCTTCCATTGCTTTAAGTAGCTTCTCTAGGTTCTCTTGGTCAGAGGCTTTTTCACCTGCGTAACGTGCAGAGTAAATGCCCGGAGCACCTCTCAAGAAATCGACTTCTAAGCCAGAGTCGTCCGCAATCGCAGGAAGACCTGTTTCTTGTGCTGCATGGCGAGCTTTGATGATCGCGTTTTCGATGAAAGTGGTGCCAGTTTCTGCTACTTCAGATACGTTGAATTCACTTTGCGCCAATACTTCAAAACCGAAGTCGGACAGCAAATCTGCCATCTCGCGAACTTTGCCTTGGTTGCCTGTTGCTAGCACTATCTTTTTCATGGTCGTCTCTTTCTGTAGCGATAAAGGGAGAACGCAGTGTTCTCCCTGATTAAATTGGTTCTGGGGTTATGATGTTCTAAAAGCTTTTAGATCATCACAACCCAATTACTCTTCGACATAAAATTTCTGGGTGAATTTAAGCTTACCTGAGCCTTTGTTTCCAGCTTTAACGTCAATATCGAAGGTAAAAGTTTCTTCGTTAGTAATACCGAGCTCTGCTAGGTAGTAAATCGCATCGCCTTCTTTCACTTCACGGAAGGTGAGCTTTTGTGTTTGACCGATAAGGTTCTTCGCCTGACCACTGATTTTAGCTTCAACGGCAGGTTTACCCAGAGAGGCACTATCGAGCACGCTGATGTTCAGTACGGCATTGTAGCCATTACGCTTGATATCGTAGCTACGGGCGATCTTGGGAGTTAAAAAGGTCGAGTTAAACGCGATGTAGTGGACCTCGATGTCTTTCATGGTTTTGAACTGACCAGCCATGCTTGGTAAAGACAACAGGCTGATCAGTAGGGCGGTAATCCATTTGCTCATTATCACTTCCTCGAATCGGGCGTTTATTATTGGTACGAATTTCGTAAATAAAAAGCCATCAAATGATGGCTTTAATTTCTGTTGGTATTTGTACTGGGGATTCTATCCGAATTTGTTTATGACGTCCCAGTTCACCTTTTTCTATGTGAACCAAACCTTTAGCAACTTTAAATTGTTTGGCTAAAAACTTAGTTAGGTGTGCATTCGCTTTACCATCGACAGGCGGTGCGGTGATGGCAATTTTGAGCTCTTCACCATGCAAGCCGACGATCTTGTCGCGGCTTGCTTTTGGTTGGATGTAGAGCCGAAGCACCACATCCTCGCCATCATGCCAAACTGCTTCTGACATTATAGTTGGTACCAGATAGGACCAATCATGTCGCCCATCAGGAAGTTAGCAAATTGCAGACCAATGAACAGCACAAGCACGCTCAAGTCGAAGCCGCCCATTGCAGGGATGATGCGACGGATTGGCGCTAGCATTGGTTCAGTGAGTTGATGGAATACGTACTCGATAGGGCTGCGACCTTGGCTAACCCAGCTTAGGATTGCGCGGATCAATAGTACCCAGAACAACAAGCCGCCAGCGGCTTTAATCAGAGACAATAAGCCTAGGAATAGGAAATCCATGCTGAATGAAACCGAACCACTAGAAGCGATCAGGATCAGCGCAACAAACTTAAGCACACAAAGTACGTAAGCAAACAGTACCGTCGCTAGGTCGATGCTGCCGATGGATGGGATCACGCGGCGCAGCGGTCCTACAACCGGTTGGGTTGCTTTGACGATGAACTGCGAGAATGGGTTGTAGAAATCTGCACGAGCAGCTTGCAACCAAATACGCAAAATCACGACCATGATGTACAGGTCAAATAGGGTTGAGATGAGAAAACTCATTGAATTCATAAGGTACCCTTAACAAGTAAGTGAGTGACACAGAGTGGGTGCCACTCAAGTCATTAAAACAGTTTTTCCATTTCTTCAGCACGAGCAACCGCAGCTTGCATTGCTTTTGCCACAATATCAGACAGTTGGTGCTCGTTGAACGTACGTAGCGCTTCTGCCGTTGTGCCACCTTTTGATGTCACGTTCTCGCGTAGCGTTGAAAGCTCAGTTTCTGGATTTTCCACTACCATGCTTGCTGCGCCAAGTGCTGCTTGCTGAACCAACGTGCGAGCCGTGTCTTTATCAAAGCCTTGAGCAATCGCTTCTGCTTGCATCGCTTCCATAAACAGGAAGAAGTAAGCCGGTGCGCTGCCTGCCGCTGCAATTACGTTATTGATGCCAGATTCTTGTTCAACCCAGCATACCTTACCGCAGGCTTGCATTAGCTCTGCTGCGAAAGCTTTATCTTGTTCTTGCACATATTCAGGCGCGTAAAGCCCACTCATGCCCAAGCCAAGTTGCGAGGGTGTGTTTGGCATCACGCGAACCAAGTTGAGCTTAGTCGCTAGCATGTCATCCAAACGTGAACAGCTGATGCCAGCCGCAATAGAGATAACCAGTTTATTGCTGAAGTCGATAGATTGCAGTGGTTTACACACTTCTTCCATCATTTGTGGCTTCACAGACAATACCACAACATCCGCTTCTGTCGCGGCTGCGATGTTATCGCTGGTGGTACGGATACCAAAGTCTTGCTCAAGAGGTTGGCGACGCGTCTCAGATGGGGCGGTCGCAATGATGCTCTGTGCAGGGTAGCCATTTGCTACAAGGCCAGAAACAATCGCTCGCACCATGTTTCCCGCGCCGATAAAGGCAATCTTTTTATGTTCCATATGTCTGATTTCCAAATATAAATTCTTACAATTTGTTGTGCGCTCAGGTGTATAATTGCGTCACTTTATTCTGGCTACCGAAAGAGACGGCAGTCAGGCTCAAATTCACAGTGTCTAACAACGATTCGCTTTATTGCTTTTTGCTGTAGTCGCGCGCGCCAAAAATCGCTGTGCCGATGCGCACCATGGTGCTACCTGCTTCGATTGCTGCATCCATGTCGCCGCTCATCCCCATAGATAGCGTATCGACATCAGGGTATTGCTGAGCTAGCTTTTGCTTTAGCGCTTCCAGTTGCTTAAATGCACGAAGTTGTGATTCGTAGTCTGGTACGTTGGCAGGAATCGACATCAACCCTCTTAACGTGAGGTTTGGAAGGCGAGAAATCAACTCAGCCAGCTCGAATATTTCTGCATCGCTGACGCCTGATTTTGATTCTTCACCACTGGTGTTTACTTGAATCAGAACTTGCAGCGGTTTTAGTTCGCTAGGACGTTGGTCATTGAGGCGTTGAGCGATCTTAGCGCGATCAACGGTGTGAACCCAATCGAAATGTTCAGCAACAGGACGTGATTTATTGGATTGAATAGGACCAATGAAGTGCCATTCGATTCGATTATCTGGATAATGCTCGGCAAAGTGCTGAACTTTACTGACGCCCTCTTGGACGTAGTTCTCACCAAATGCCAGCTGGCCACCTTGGTAAGCTTCGAGAATTGCCTCGACAGGTTTAGTTTTGCTTACTGCTAGAAGTTGCACGGACTCTGGAGAACGACCGCATTTTTGTTCGTCGTGTCGAATTTGAGAGGTGATATGTTCAATGTTTTGTTGAATACTACTCATAGCTGTACTTTAGACTTAAGGATTTTAAATGGATATCACTGAGTTACTGGATTTTAGTGTAAAACATAATGCTTCGGATCTACATCTTTCTGCAGGTGTACCACCAATGGTTCGTATTGATGGTGATGTGAGAAAGCTGGGCATTCCAGCGTTTACACACCAAGAAGTGCACCGTTTGGTTTTTGAAATCATGAACGATGCGCAGCGCAGTGAGTTCGAAGAAAAACTCGAAGTCGATTTCTCATTTGAATTGCATAACGTTGGCCGCTTTCGTGTCAACGCTTTCAACCAATCTCGCGGTTGTGCGGCTGTGTTCCGTACCATCCCAAGCAGCATTCCAACACTGGAAGAGCTAGAAGCTCCAGAGATCTTCAGAAAAATCGCTAACGCCGAGAAAGGTCTGGTACTGGTTACTGGCCCAACGGGTTCTGGTAAATCGACGACCTTGGCAGCCATTGTTGACTACATTAACCGTAATCACAATAAGCACATCCTAACAATTGAAGATCCAATTGAATTTGTTCACAACAACAATAAGTGTCTGATCAACCAACGTGAAGTACACCGTGATACACACAGCTTCCAAAACGCGCTGCGTAGCGCATTGCGTGAAGACCCGGATGTGATTCTAGTCGGTGAGATGCGTGACAAAGAAACCATCAGTCTAGCACTGACAGCGGCTGAAACTGGTCACCTTGTTTTCGGTACACTACACACGAGTTCTGCGGCGAAAACCATCGACCGTATTATCGATGTGTTCCCGGGGAGCGATAAAGACATGGTGCGCTCGATGTTGTCGGAATCTCTGCGTTCGGTTATCGCGCAAAAACTTTTGAAACGTAACGGCGGCGGTCGTATTGCGTGTCATGAAATCATGATGGCAACACCGGCGATCCGAAACCTTATCCGTGAAGATAAAGTCGCGCAGATGTACTCGATCATTCAGACCGGTGCGGCGCACGGCATGCAGACCATGGAGCAAAATGCTCGTCAATTGATGGCGCAAGGCATGGTGTCGCGTGAAGAAGTGGACAAGAAAGTTGAAATTGAAGCGCAGCAATTCTCGTAACGAATCACACAGGTAATAGCGAATACGGACGATGGATCTGAATAAATTTCTCGAAGGCATGTTGGCGTTAAAAGCGTCGGATCTCTATATCACTGTTGGTGCGCCGATCTTGTTTCGTGTCGATGGCGAACTGCGCCCGCAAGGCGATAAGCTGACTGAAAATGATGTTGCTGTGTTACTCGATAGTGCGATGGATCCGGAGCGACGTCAGGAGTTTCGTAAAAGCCGTGAGTCGAACTTTGCCATTGTCCGTGATTGCGGTCGTTTCCGTGTCAGTGCCTTCTTCCAACGTGAATTGCCTGGCGCGGTGATTCGTCGTATCGAGACCAATATTCCGACTTTTGAAGAACTTAAACTTCCTTTGGTTCTGCAAGACCTTGCGATTGCAAAGCGTGGTTTGGTGCTGGTGGTTGGTGCAACAGGTTCTGGTAAATCAACGACTATGGCCGCGATGACTGGCTACCGTAACAGCAATAAAACGGGGCATATTCTTACGGTAGAAGACCCGATTGAATTTGTGCACGAGCATAAGCGTTGTATCGTGACCCAGCGTGAAGTGGGCTTGGATACCGACAGCTATGAAGTAGCGTTGAAGAACTCACTGCGTCAAGCGCCAGACATGATTTTGATTGGTGAGATTCGTAGCCGAGAAACGATGGAATACGCAATGACCTTTGCTGAGACGGGCCACTTGTGTATGGCGACACTGCACGCCAACAATGCAAACCAAGCGCTTGAGCGTATTCTGCACTTGGTGCCGAAAGACCAGAAAGATCAGTTCCTGTTTGATCTATCGATGAACTTAAAAGGTGTGGTAGGTCAGCAGTTGATCCGTGATAAGAACGGTCAAGGTCGTCATGGTGTGTTTGAGATCTTGTTAAACAGTCCACGCGTTTCGGATCTGATCCGCCGTGGTGACCTGCATGAGTTGAAAACGACCATGGCACGCTCGAATGAATTTGGGATGCTGACCTTTGACCAGTCACTCTACAAGCTAGTGATGCAAGGTAAGATCAGTGAAGAGGATGCTTTGCACAGTGCTGATTCAGCTAACGATCTGCGTTTGATGTTGAAGACGCAGCGCGGTGAAGGCTTCTCAACGGGTACGCTGGCGAACGTAAAGATCGATATGGATTAATCCATTCCAGAAACGAAAAAGGTTGGCATCTGCCAACCTTTTTTCATTGTACTTGAAGTGTTTACTCACCCCAAAGGCTTTCAAACCAGCTCTCAAGAATCACGACCGCTGATTGGCAGTCGATATTGCCTTTCGATAGTGCTTTGTAGCCACCCATACTGAATAGCTCTGAGCGTGCTTCGGCTGTCGATAGGCGCTCATCATGCAATTCAACGGGTAAGCCGTAGCGACCTTGTAGGCGATTAGCGAACTTCTTCGCTCGTGGTGTGATGGTTTCTAGAGCTTTACCGTGCAAATCGGTAGGCAGGCCAACGACCAATAAATCCGGTTGCCACTCTTTAATTTGCTTCTCGATATCATCCCAGTTTGGAATGCCGTCATTCGCTTTGAACGCTTTGAGCGGGGATGCGGTTCCCGTGATTTCTTGTCCGATGGCGCTACCAATGCTCTTGGTACCGAAATCGAAAGCCATAATAGTGCGTGACATAAGGTGTCTCGAATCTAAATCAATAAAAATAAGTTGTCGCGGGAGAGCGCGTTACGCATGCCCAGCATCGGAAGATAACTGGCTTGGATCGATGCCCAATTTCTCAACGGCTTTTTTCCAACGGTCAATGATAGGTGTCTCAAAGATGATCTCTGGCGTCGCCTCAATGGTCAACCAAGAGTTCTCTACTAGCTCAGCTTCTAACTGTCCTGCACTCCAACCGGAGTAACCCAGCGCCACGAGGTAATCACTTGGTTCCGCTTCAGTACCGAGTACCGACAAGATGTCTTTAGACGTGGTAACCGTGAGCTCATCAGTCATTTGAATGCTTGATTCGTAGTAGTCTTTTGGTTTGTGCAGGATGAACCCGCGATCTTCAGAAACAGGTCCACCATTGTAGACGGGTCTATCTAAACTTGCTTCGAACAATCTAGGGTGCACGGGTTGCACTTCGACTTGCTTGAGCATGTTACCAACCGTGATATCGACGGGTGCATTGATCATTAACCCCATCGCGCCCTCTTCGTTGTGTTCACAGACGTAGATAACGCTATTCTGGAAGTAGGGATCTTTCATTCCCGGCATCGCAACTAAGAAATGGTTTGTGAGGTTCATTCTCATCTCGACCTTAATTGGGCTATTAGAAACACTTAAGCAAACACCATGCTTGCAACCCTAGGGTATGTGCATGAGTTTGCTTAAGTTACTGCACAACGCTCTCTATTAACTGTAATACAGTTTGAGTTATTCGCCTTTTACGCGGCGTTCAATTGCGTCCATTAGCTTGCCAGTGATGGAAATGTCAAAAGCTGCTTCGATTTCGCGAATACAAGTTGGGCTCGTTACGTTGATTTCTGTTAGCTTGTCGCCAATCACGTCAAGACCCACAAAGATAAGCCCTTTTTCTTTCAGTGTTGGTGCGACTGCTTGAGCGATCTTCATATCAGTTTCGCTAAGTGGACGAGCTTCACCTGTACCGCCTGCTGCTAGGTTACCACGCGTTTCGCCTTTTGCAGGGATACGAGCAAGGCAGTAAGGCATTGGCTCACCGTCAACCACTAGGATACGCTTATCACCATTGCTGATGTCTGGCACGAAGGTTTGCGCCATTGCGTAGTTCTGGCCGTGGTTTGTTAGCGTCTCGATGATTACCGATACGTTTGGATCGTTCTCTTTCACGCGGAAGATAGATGCGCCACCCATACCATCAAGTGGTTTTAGGATCACATCACCGTGTTCTTCACGGAAAGCTTTAATCTTCTCTGCTTTACGCGTCACGATGGTGGTTGGCGTTAGCTCTGGGAACCAAGCGGTGAACAGCTTCTCGTTACAGTCACGTAGGCTTTGTGGCTTGTTCACGATCAGTGCACCTTGCTCTTCAGCGCGCTCAAGGATGTAAGTTGCGTAGATGTACTCAGTGTCGAACGGAGGATCTTTACGCATTAGTACGGCATCAAGCTCAGACAGTTCGATAGTCTGCTCAGATTTGAATTCGTACCAGCCGTTTGGATCTTCTTTGAGCTCAACTACTTTGGTGTCTGCGATCGCTTTACCTTGGTCGAGGTGCAGATCGTTCATTTCCATGTAGTGGATTTCGTAGCCGCGGCGTTGCGCTTCAAGCATCATGGCAAAGCTAGAGTCTTTCTTGATGTTAATGGACGAGATTGGGTCCATTACAATACCGAGTTTGATCATTATTTTTCTCCGTTTTAACCAAGATCGCCGAAACGAACTTGTAAGGCTGTAATTGCTGTCAGAGCCGCGGTTTCGGTGCGCAGAACGCGAGGGCCGAGTAGCGTCTCTTCAAATTGGTATTCGCGAGTCATGTCGATTTCGTCAGAAGATAGACCGCCTTCAGGGCCAATCAATAGACGAACTTTTTCAACCGGTGTTGGCAGGGTATTGATTGAGTATTTCGCTCGTGGGTGTAGGTTAAGCTTCAAGCCATCGTATTCTTCCTGACACCACTCTTCTAAGCTCATGATAGGGCGAATTTCAGGTACTACATTACGGCCACATTGCTCACAGGCACTGACCGCGATTTTTTGCCACTGAGCGAGTTTCTTCTCGAAACGTTTTTGATCCAGTTTTACGCCGCAACGTTCAGAGATAAGCGGTGTAATCGTATTTACGCCAAGCTCTACGGATTTTTGGATGGTGAATTCCATCTTGTCGCCACGTGAAATCACCTGACCAAGATGAAGGTCAAGCGGTGATTCAATGCTGCTTTCTACGCGTTCAGAGATCTCAACCATCACATTCTTTTTGCTGACTTCGCTGATGACTGCTGGGAATTCTGCGCCGCTGCCGTCAAAGAGCAGGACTTCTTGACCTTCTTTCATGCGAAGTACGCGACCAATATGGCCAGCTGCATCGTCGCTAAGAGCAATAGCGCCAAGTTGTTGAATGGTTTCTGGATGATAAATTCGAGGGATACGCATTGTGTTTCGATTTCCTGCATACGCGAGTGTTTAGACACTAACATGGATGCTTTCCAGCGAAAAAACAAGGGGCAAGAGGCGTTTCCATTACAGTAAATGACAACGCCTCGTATAGCGGAGGTGTACTGCGGTAATTGCGGGAAGAATTACAGCGCGCGACAAGCCTCTTGAACGAATGGGTTGTGGTTGCCTTGAATTTTAGCAATGCGTTCATCACGCTCACATTCCCACTTGTCTACTGGATAGGTTTTGTTCCAAGCACTCATCAATTGAGTTTGCTGCTTCGAAAGTTTAAAACCGTATTCTTTGCTCATGTACAAGTAAGTGCGGGCAATTGAACCACGTGCGCGATCGGGCGGCATTACTTTACGTTGCTTAAAGTTTACTTGCATTTCACAACGGCCGTAGCTGACGCCATCCATGCCATTCCACTGACTGAAGTTGTAGTTAGAGCGGTCACCGTTTACCTCTCCGATAGCTGGAGTTAGGTTGTGGAGATCGGCTTCCATAGATTTGAAGACTTTGTCGTTTCTTGTGCAGTTTTTGCGTCCACCATTTTGCCAACACTGACGCTGGTGGCCGAACTGCCATGCAGGAACCACGTGTTCCCACTCGATGCGTGATGCGCGTTTTTCTTGCTTACGCACTTGATAGCCACAAGAAGAGAGATCCGGCACGCCCTTTTTGCCTTGCCATTTTATGTCACAACCACAGTAGAAGCTGGTTGGGTGATCGGCGTAGATTTTTACCGCTTCGCGCTTGGCCGCGGAAAAAGAGCTTGGAGGTGCAGCAATCGCTGCACTAGAAAGTGCAAGCAGCAATAAAGAGAAAAGATATTTCATGATTAAAGTCTTTATAAAGTATGACTTTATTCATTCTAACACGCACAAATTAGCTTTAGTGATGAGCAAACCAACAATAACAGGCAAAAAGAGACACTTTGAGAGCGAATGTCTCTCTTTCTGGAATAGAAAAGTAGGAAATTTGTGCTGTTAGGAGAGCTGAGTTCCCGTGAAATTCAGCGGTTGGCGGCATTTTTGGCATGAGTATACCGCTTCTTTACGCTGCACTTTGTTGTGACGACGAATTGAAAGTGGGTAGGTCATACAACCACAACGGTATTCAAAAGTTTTACCTTGAACAGAGGCCACATCAAAGCTGTGAGTGGTTTTGGCTGGTACTTTGAATACCGCCTCCATAACACCTTGCCATTCTTTCCCGTGTGGGCGAACGCGACCGTAAACTTGGTAGGTAATCAAGTGGGCGACTTCGTGAGGAATAACCTCTTGGATAAACGCTTGTGGATTTTCGCTGAACAGTTTTGGATTCAAACGGACTTCATTCAATTGCAAATACGCTTTACCCGCCGCTTTGCCACGTACATTGAAAGTAAGAGAAGGAATAGGAAAAGAACGCTTGAAAGCTTGCTCTGCCATCGCGATGCAATCTGCCATCACTTGCTTGGCTTTGTAGCTCAGTTCTATATCCACAACTCACCCCATTTACTCAATAAAAAAGCCCCCGCGTTTGCGAGGGCCGGATCATAACATCTGTTTTCTAAGGCGTGTGTTTTTTCTTAATCGTCGCATGGTAAGCATGCCATGTACCATAGCCTAAGATTGGCATGGTGAAGAGCATACCAATACCGTACGTCGCAAAGCCGATTAAGATACCGCCACAAATAATCGCAGCCCAAACAATCATCGCTGGGATGTTGGATTTCACTGCGTTAAAGCTGGTGAACACTGCGGTCATCATATCGACACGGCGCTCCATCATCAGCGGTATTGAGAAAGCAGAAATACTGAAGACTACGCAAGCCAAGACAAAACCAACAATTGAGCCAATAACCAAGAAAGGCAAGAATTCAGTCAGTGGTGCGCCTTGTACTGAGGGGTATAGCGCATGGAGCAGGGCAGCAATTCGCATCCAGAAAATCATACATACCGCGAGCATCACAGCAAATGCCCATTGAGAGCTGGAGTTTCGTCCGATGGCTTTCATTGAATGGAACAAACTTGGTTTGTGTCCGCGTTCTCTCTCCCAACTTGCATCATATAATCCGAGCGCTAAGAAAGGGCCGATTAACATGTAAACAATCAGGCTTGGCATCACGACGAGATGCGTGCCTTGCCACTGAACCAGAAGCACGATACCAATCGCAGCAGCCATAAAACAGATGCCGTAAAAGGCACTGATGAGCGGCATGCGGACAAAGTCATGCAGACCCAACGCGAGCCAATGGAATGGTGCCGATAAGCTAACGGTATTGCATGGAATGGTTCTGGCGTATTCATTATCTGGAACTTCCTTTCGTTTACCCTGGAAGTCAGACGGGTTAACGGTACGAGGCATAACTCCTCCTTGATTTATTCCCACGGTGGCACCTAGGCCATATAAAGATGTTTGGCTGACGTTTGTCATGACTCTTTTAGCCACGTGAGCCTGCATCATAGTTCTTTACGTTATATACATCGAAAAGTGCATTTAACATTATGTTAACTATTGGCGGAGATGGGGCAATTTACAAATAATTGCTGAATTTTTGTTCAAGGAAAAAGTGAGAAGGCAGAGAAGGGGGCAGAAACAAAAAGCCCCCGCCAGAGGCGAGGGCTTTATCGATTCTTGTGTGGCTCGATTACTTGATGCCAGCGAAATCGCGTAGGATAGCTGCTTTATCTGTAGCTTCCCATGGGAACTCTTCGCGACCGAAGTGACCGTATGCTGCTGTCTGCTTGTAGATAGGTTGAAGCAGGTTAAGCATTTCTTGTAGGCCGTATGGACGTAGGTCGAAGTTTTGACGAACCGCTTCAATGATGATTTCGTGTGATACTTTCTCAGTACCGAACGTTTCAACCATGATAGACGTTGGATCAGCAACACCGATAGCGTATGAAAGTTGGATTTCACAACGGTCAGCCATGCCAGCTGCTACGATGTTCTTCGCTACGTAACGTGCTGCGTAAGCCGCGCTGCGGTCTACTTTCGATGGATCTTTACCAGAGAATGCACCACCACCGTGACGAGCTGCGCCGCCGTATGTATCTACGATGATTTTACGACCAGTTAGACCACAATCACCCATTGGACCACCGATAACGAAACGGCCGGTTGGGTTGATGAAGAAGTTAGTGTCTTTAGTAATCCACTCTGAAGGTAGTACTGGCTTGATGATCTCTTCCATTACTGCTTCACGTAGGTCAGGTGTTGTTACTGAATCACAGTGCTGAGTTGAAAGAACAACAGCATCGATACCAACAATCTTACCTTGGTCGTATTGGAACGTTACTTGAGATTTCGCATCTGGGCGAAGGAAGTCTAGTTTACCGCTCTTACGAACTTCAGCTTGTTTCTTAACAAGTAGGTGAGAGTAAGTAATTGGAGCTGGCATTAGAATGTCAGTTTCGTTCGTTGCGTAACCAAACATGATGCCTTGGTCGCCTGCGCCTTGCTCTTTAGGATCCGCTTTATCAACGCCTTGGTTGATGTCTGGAGACTGCTTACCGATGGTGTTTAGAACCGCACACGAGTTCGCATCAAAGCCCATGTCAGAGTGAACGTAACCAATTTCACGAACTGTTTCACGAGTGATTTCTTCGATATCAACCCATGCAGAAGTCGTTACTTCACCACCAACCATAACCATGCCGGTTTTAACGTAAGTCTCACAAGCCACGCGTGCTTTTGGGTCTTGCTCAAGAATTGCATCAAGAACTGCGTCAGAGATTTGGTCTGCGATTTTATCTGGATGACCTTCTGATACCGACTCAGAAGTGAACAGGTGCTTAGCCATGATAGCTCCAATCTTAAGGTTTACTCATGGCTAACTAACGCAAGCTTGCCACGAAAAATACAATACAGTTTGTAGGTGTTTCTACATCTAGACGTCTATTTTAATTTCCCACAGTCGAATTACAAGCTCTTTTTCGATTTGAATTCGTCTAGCTTATTACCCAATCGTTTGCTTTTGATGGGGTGAATTTTTCATAAATTGCCCATTAACTGCGAAAAGATTGAGTTAAAACCTCAAAAATGGTGAGTAAAACGTTTGCAGTCAGATTTTGGCTCTGAGAGAATATTGCCCGCACTTTTGTACTTGGTTCACTCAGTGAAAGTGCCCACATTCCTTTATCAATTCGCTTAATGCACTCAGGAGCAGACATGTCTTCTCGTAAACATCTGGCAAATGCAATCCGCGCTCTTAGCATGGATGGTGTTCAACAAGCTAACTCTGGCCACCCAGGCGCACCTATGGGTATGGCTGATATCGCTGAAGTTCTTTGGCGTTCTCACCTAAACCACAACCCAGCTAACCCAGAGTGGGCTGACCGCGACCGTTTCGTACTGTCTAACGGCCACGGCTCTATGCTGATTTACTCTCTACTGCACCTGAGCGGTTACGAGCTGTCTATCGACGATCTTAAGAACTTCCGTCAGCTTCACTCTAAGACTCCTGGTCACCCAGAGTACGGCTACGCACCTGGTATCGAGACAACAACAGGTCCTCTAGGTCAAGGCATCACTAACGCTGTTGGTATGGCAATGGCTGAGAAAGCGTTGGCAGCTCAGTTCAACAAAGAAGGTCACGACATCGTTGACCACTTCACTTACGTGTTCATGGGCGACGGCTGTCTAATGGAAGGTATCTCGCACGAGGCATGTTCTCTTGCAGGTACACTAGGCCTTGGCAAACTGATCGCATTCTGGGATGACAACGGCATCTCTATCGACGGTCACGTTGAAGGCTGGTTCTCTGATGACACACCTAAGCGTTTTGAATCTTACGGCTGGCATGTAATCCCTGCTGTAGATGGTCACGATTCTGAAGCGATCAACGCAGCAATCGAAGCGGCGAAAGCAGACCCTCGTCCAACACTTATTTGTACTAAAACTATCATCGGTTTTGGTTCTCCAAACAAATCAGGTTCTCACGATTGTCACGGTGCGCCACTAGGTGCGGAAGAAATTGCAGCAGCGCGTGAATTCCTAGGTTGGGAACACCCAGCATTTGAAATCCCTGCAGACGTATACGCTGAGTGGGATGCGAAAGCAGCAGGCACTGAGAAAGAAGCGGCTTGGAACGCAAAGTTCGAAGCGTACGCAGCAGCTTACCCTGCAGAAGCAGCAGAGCTTAAGCGTCGTCTAAACGGCGAACTTCCTGCACAATGGGAAGAGAAGACAAGCCAAATCATTGCTGACCTTCAAGCTAACCCAGCAAACATCGCATCACGTAAAGCATCTCAAAACGCACTAGAAGCGTTTGGTCAAATGCTTCCAGAATTCATGGGCGGCTCTGCTGACCTAGCGCCTTCTAACCTAACCATGTGGTCTGGTTCTAAGTCTCTAGAAGCAAACGACTTCTCTGGTAACTACATCCACTACGGTGTACGTGAATTCGGTATGACTGCGATCATGAACGGTATCGCTCTACACGGCGGTTTCGTTCCTTACGGCGCAACATTCCTAATGTTCATGGAATACGCTCGTAACGCTATGCGTATGGCTGCTCTGATGAAAGTTCAGAACATCCAAGTTTACACGCACGACTCTATCGGTCTTGGCGAAGATGGCCCAACTCACCAACCAGTTGAACAAATGGCATCTCTACGCCTGACTCCAAACATGAGCACATGGCGTCCATGTGACCAAGTTGAGTCTGCAGTAGCATGGAAACTAGCGATTGAACGTAAAGATGGCCCATCGGCACTTATCTTCTCTCGTCAAAACCTAGCGCAACAAGAACGTACTGCTGAGCAAGTAGCGGACATCGCGAAAGGTGCTTACATCCTGAAAGACAGCGATGGCAAGCCTGAGCTAATCCTAATCGCGACAGGTTCTGAAGTTGAACTAGCAGTGAAAGCAGCTGAGCAACTAACGGCTGAAGGTAAGAAAGTACGCGTTGTTTCAATGCCATCAACAGATGCATTCGACAAGCAAGACGCGGCTTACCGTGAATCAGTACTGCCATCAGACGTAACAGCTCGTATCGCTGTAGAAGCGGGCATTGCTGACTTCTGGTACAAGTACGTTGGCTTCGACGGTCGCATCATCGGTATGACAACATTCGGTGAATCTGCGCCAGCTGACCAACTGTTCGAGATGTTTGGTTTCACTGTAGAAAACGTAGTGAACACAGCAAAAGAACTGCTAGCGTAAGCTTACGAAGATAAAAGAAAAACCGAGCGTTAATGCTCGGTTTTTTTGTGCCTACTCAAATTCTTTTCCCCAGTTGTCCTTCTCTTTGTGTCCACATTCCTTACAGGTGACATAGCGATCCATATCGTAATAGTGACCGCCGTTCAGCAGGGTATGAGCCCAAAGCTTTAACGTTCCAAGAATTGATTTATCCGTATCATAACGACTTGGTTTACGGACCAGCACTTCAGAGTGTGGTGTTTCTCTATTGCATCGCTTGCAAAAGTGAGCAGCGGGAAAACCTGACATACGCATTTCCTTTGGTGGTCAAACAAGGAGCTAAAGTGCCAAGCGAAACACGTAACGTCAGAACTCAATATATTGGTGATATGAATATTCCGGGAAGTGAAAAGATAGTTTACCGCGAGTGAGATCACTTACTTAATGCGCTCAGCTTCCGTATCAGGTACTATCTGTGACACGAATTTTTGGTGAGGCGAAGGATAAATGCTAAAAGTTGCGATCAATGGATTTGGACGTATCGGTCGTAATGTACTGCGAGCAGTATATGAGAGCGGTAAGCATCAGCAGATAAAAGTTGTGGCGGTTAATGAACTTGCGCAACCCGAAGCGATGGCACATCTTCTTCAATATGACACCAGTCATGGCCGCTTCGGAAAGAAAATCTCGCACGACCAAGAACACCTCTATGTTCACCACGACAGTGGCGAATTCGATCCCATTAGAATCCTTCACCTTGCTGAAATTGAACTCTTGCCATGGCGTGACTTAGAAGTCGACATCGTGCTCGATTGTACTGGTGTTTTTGGCTCACAAGCCGACGGCCAAGCTCATATTGAAGCTGGCGCGCAAAAAGTTCTGTTTTCACACCCTGGCGCAAGCGATCTTGATAACACCATTATCTATGGTGTGAACCACGAAACCCTCAAAGATGAACACCGCGTGGTGTCCAATGGTTCATGTACCACCAACTGTATCGTTCCTATCATCAAAGTATTAGATGAGGCCTTTGGCATTGAGTCTGGCACCATCACCACGATTCACTCTTCAATGAACGATCAGCAAGTTATCGACGCTTACCACAATGATTTACGCCGTACGCGTGCGGCTAGTCAATCCATCATTCCAGTCGATACTAAGTTGCATAAGGGTATTGAAAGAATCTTCCCGAAATTTTCCAACAAATTCGAAGCAATTTCGGTCCGTGTTCCGACAGTTAACGTCACTGCGATGGATTTAAGTGTCACAATTAGTACAAATGTGAAAGTTAATGACGTAAATCAAACCATTGTTAACGCATCTCAGTGTACATTACGTGACATTGTTGACTATACTGAATCGCCGCTCGTTTCCATCGACTTTAACCACGATCCCCATAGTGCAATTGTGGATGGAACTCAGACAAGAGTGAGTAACGGGCAACTCGTTAAAATGCTCGTTTGGTGCGATAACGAATGGGGCTTTGCTAACCGGATGCTGGATACCGCCTTAGCAATGCAAGCTTCTTCACAAGTGGAGCAATAATGGTGAAGAGGCGATGGAGAAATTTTTTATTTTAAGCCTTGAAATAAATCTGACGTATCTCCATATCTGTAACCAGTTTGAAGAATTAACGGGCTTGGCAGGATTGCCGAGTTTTTAAAAACTTTAATTATTTAATATTTGAGAGGACACATCATGTCTGTAATCAAGATGACTGACCTGGATCTTGCAGGTAAACGTGTATTTATCCGTGCTGACCTAAACGTGCCAGTAAAAGACGGTAAAGTAACTTCAGATGCACGTATCATCGCATCTCTTCCAACTATCAAGCACTGTCTAGAAGCAGGCGCTAAAGTTATGGTTACTTCTCACCTAGGTCGCCCAACTGAAGGTGAATACGCTGAAGAGTTCTCTCTACAACCAGTAGTTAACTACCTAAACGACGCACTAGACTGCGAAGTTAAACTAGCGAAAGACTACCTAAACGGTCTAGAACTAAACGCTGGTGAACTAGTTGTTCTAGAAAACGTTCGCTTCAACAAAGGCGAGAAGAAAAACGAAGAAGAACTGTCTAAGCAGTACGCTTCTCTATGTGACATCTTCGTAATGGACGCATTCGGTACAGCTCACCGTGCACAAGCATCTACTCACGGTGTTGGTATGCACGCAGACGTAGCATGTGCTGGTCCTCTACTAGCGAACGAACTAGAAGCTCTAGGTAAAGCAATGGACAAGCCTGCTCGTCCAATGGTTGCTATTGTAGGTGGTTCAAAAGTTTCTACTAAGCTAACTGTTCTTGAGTCTCTATCTAAAATCGCTGACCAACTAGTTGTTGGTGGTGGTATTGCTAACACATTCATCGCAGCTGCTGGCCACAACGTTGGTAAGTCTCTATACGAAGCAGACCTAGTTGAAACAGCTAAGAAGCTAATGGACGAGTGTGCAATTCCAGTAGCAACTGACGTTGCATGTGCGAAAGCATTCGACGAGAACGCAGAAGCTGAAATCAAGCACGTTTCTGAAGTACAAGACGACGACATGATCTTCGACCTTGGTCCAGATTCAACTGCTGAACTAGCAGAAATCCTTAAGAACGCTAAGACTATCCTATGGAACGGTCCAGTAGGCGTATTCGAATTCAAGAACTTCGAAGCAGGTACTAAAGGTATCTCTGAAGCTATCGCAGCTTCTGAAGGTTTCTCTGTTGCAGGTGGTGGTGACACGCTAGCAGCTATCGACAAGTTCGGTATCAAAGCTGACGTATCTTACATCTCTACTGGCGGCGGCGCTTTCCTTGAGTTCGTAGAAGGTAAAGTACTTCCAGCAGTTGAAATGCTAGAAGCACGCGCTAAGTAATATTAGTAAAGCGGGAGTCCTCTCCCGCTTTCTTGTTTGCTGCAACGAGAGTGGAACTCTGCTAAAATAGCCTCAGTTGTGAGCAAACGTTTGCAAGATTTTCAATTTAACAAGTTTTGTTTATAAAACGACAGATAAATAGGATTACATCCATGTCTAAGATCTTCGACTTCGTAAAACCAGGTGTTATCTCTGGCGATGACGTTCAGAAAGTATTTGAAGTAGCAAAAGAGAACAACTTTGCACTTCCAGCAGTAAACGTTGTTGGTACTGATTCTGTAAACGCAGTACTTGAAGCAGCTGCAAAAGTTAAAGCTCCAGTTGTTGTTCAGTTCTCTAACGGCGGCGCAGCTTTCTTCGCTGGTAAAGGCGTTAAACTTGAAGGTCAAGGTGCACAAATCCTTGGCGCTGTAGCTGGTGCTAAATACGTTCACGCTGTAGCTGAAGCTTACGGTGTGCCAGTAATCCTACACACTGACCACGCTGCTAAGAAACTTCTACCATGGATCGACGGCCTACTAGACGCTGGTGAAGAGTTCTTCGCTCAAACTGGTAAGCCTCTATTCTCTTCTCACATGCTAGACCTTTCTGAAGAGTCTCTAGAAGAGAACATCGAAACATGTGCTAAGTACCTAGAGCGCATGGCTAAAATGAACATGACAATCGAGATCGAACTTGGTTGTACTGGTGGTGAAGAAGACGGCGTTGATAACTCTGATATGGACGCATCTGAGCTTTACACTTCTCCAGAAGACGTTGCATACGCATACGAGAAACTAAGCGCTGTTAGCCCACGTTTCACTATCGCAGCATCTTTCGGTAACGTACACGGTGTATACAAGCCAGGTAACGTTGTTCTAACTCCAACTATCCTACGTGACTCTCAAGCATACTGTGCAGAGAAGTTCGGTATCGCACCAAACGCTCTAAACTTCGTATTCCACGGTGGTTCTGGTTCTACTGAAGCAGAAATCCAAGAGTCTATCGGCTACGGTGTTATCAAAATGAACATCGATACTGATACACAGTGGGCTACATGGGACGGTATCCGTGCATACGAAGCGGAAAACCGCGATTACCTACAAGGTCAAATCGGTAACCCAACTGGCGAAGACGCTCCAAACAAGAAGTACTACGATCCACGCGTATGGCTACGTGCTGGTCAAGCTTCAATGGTAGCTCGCCTAGAGAAAGCATTTGCTGACCTAAACGCAGTAGACGTACTATAATTCGTCTCAACTGAGTTTCTAAAAACCCGCTCTTAGAGCGGGTTTTTTTATGTCTAAACAATGAGACAGCCTAAATTCTCCTTCCTGTAGCAATTGATAACTAAATCAACTGCTATATGATCACCGAACTTCATATCCCTTCTGTTTTTGGCGCAAATTTCGAAACTCAGCGCATTTCCGCACCAAGTGGCATAAAACCAAGTAAAAAGTGTGGCGAAATGTAAATCCATTGCGTACTCTGTAACATGCCAGTATCAGAAAAATCTGATAAAGCTTTGTTTTGTAGGTCTTTGCTAAACTCTGACTTTGCAAAATTTCAGTTTTGAGATATTGTGCCAAAAATCTGACACTGTTCAGGAAAACAATAGGGATGTTGTTGTGAATAAGAACCTATAAAAAACAAGGTTCATAAATTAACGGCAATTAGATTTAATATCTTTATTTTGAGGATACGAATTATGGCAGGTGAATCGATGGGTATCGATACCTCTTTAACGGATGGTTTGAGCAAAGCTGAAACATGGCTAAATAACAACTCAGATCTTCTTATTCAGTACGGTGTGAACATCATTTCTGCACTGCTGATCCTATTTATCGGTAACATTATCGTTAAAGCGGTAGCAAACAGCGTTTCAAAAGTGCTTGAAAAGAAAAAGATGGACAAAGCTGTTGTTGAATTCGTCAATGGTTTAGTTCGTTACCTTCTATTTGTTATCGTACTTATCGCGGCACTAGGCCGTGTAGGTGTTCAAACTGCATCTGTAGTTGCGGTAATCGGTGCGGCAGGTCTTGCTGTTGGTCTTGCTCTACAAGGCTCACTATCTAACTTTGCAGCGGGCGTACTAATTGTTGCATTCCGTCCATTCAAGTCTGGTGACTACGTAGAAATCGGCGGTGTAGCAGGTAGTGTTGAAGCAATTCAAATCTTCCAAACTGTACTAAAAACACCTGACAACAAAATGGTTGTTGTACCGAACTCATCAGTTATCGGCGGCGCAATCACGAACTACTCTCGCCACGCTACGCGTCGTGTAGACCTAGTTATCGGTGTTTCTTACAGCGCTGACCTTAAGCAAACTAAGCAAGTTATCCGTGACGTGCTAGAAAAAGATGAGCGTATCCTTAAAGATCCAGCAATCCAAATTGGTGTACTGGCTCTAGCAGATTCTTCAGTGAATTTCGTGGTTCGTCCATGGTGTAAAACTGCTGATTACTGGGACGTTTACTTCGATTCTACTCAAGCAATCAAAGAAGCGTTGGATGAAGCAGGCATCGAAATTCCATTCCCACAAATGGATGTTCACTTGAACAAAGTAGAAGCTTAATCCCTTCGATTGAGAACATGAAAAAGCGAGGCAATGGCCTCGCTTTTTTTATATCCTAATTTTCTAAAGTTCTAACAGAGTGTTACTGCCAGCAAGGAGCAGACGTTTAAGTTCGCTACCTGCAAAGCCAAAGGTTAACTCGGGTAAACCTGGTGTATAGAGCAACTCATCATGTTGGTAGAGTGCTGTATCGACGATAATGGTGACATGTTCAGGTAAGCCAATAGGACAAACTGCGCCGGGCACACAGCCTAGCTGCTCAATCATTTCATCGTCGCTGCAAATTGAAGGTCGTTTACCAGTAATGGCTTTGATTTGCTTGGAGTCTAGACGCGAGTCCTTGTCGGTTAGGTATACTGCATAACCTTGCCCTTTCAGCTTGAGAAAAAGACTCTTAGTATGCGTGCCTGTCCAACCGAGTTGTGCGGCGACTTTGACGTCGGTTTCGAAGTCGAGAATGGCTTCGTGTTGCCATTCTCTAAAGGGGATGGAGAGCGCATTGAATCGCTCTCGGTTGATTTGATGGATTTTTTCCAGTGACTCCATGTCGTGTTTCTTTCCTATTTGTCTTTACCAGTATTTGGTGACTAACTCATTCGCAAGTACAAAAGCGATAGTAAACATCATAGCGGCAACCGCAATATCAATGCCTTTCTTCACTTTCGGTTTTGAGAGCGTCGGACCTAATTTCGCAGCACCTAATGAGAGTGTGTAGAACCACACAAATGAAGCCATGATGGTGCCCATTGCAAATGCGATGCGATCGTTGCCTTCGAATTGACCACCAATTGAACCCAAGATTACCACGGTATCTAAGTAAAGATGTGGGTTCAACACTGTGACGGCAAGTGCGCCAAGAATCACGGTACGACGGCCTCGAGCGACGACTTCACCTTTCGATTCAGAGGCGTTTGCTGGCTTGAATGCGCTTTTTAGTGACAGTAAACCGTAAACACTTAAGAAGGCAATGCCACCTAAAGTGACTGAGGTCAGCAGGATTTCATTTTGCGATAGGATCGCACCACCACCAAAAATACCAAGCGATATGAAGATCATATCTAGGATGCTACAGATAGTCGCGGTCGTCAGGTGATGTTGGCGCTTAATACCTTGGTTAAGGACGTACGCATTCTGCGCACCGATTGGAATGATCATCGTCGCACCTAAACCGAATCCTTGTAATAACACCCAAAAGCTCACAACACACCTCAAAAAATTAGCAATAGAACAACAGAGGAATGGAAGATAAAGCTTTTATTGAAATAAGTATAATTAATGATTTTAATATATTATTAGTAACACTTATCTGGTGTTTTGGGCGTTTATTAAGGAGGAAAAACACGTGCGAGGATTGGACTATAAATGGATTGAAGCGTTAGATGCGGTAGTGCATCAAGGCAGCTTTGACCGAGCGGCTGAACACCTTTTTGTCTCACAATCAGCCATTTCCCAGCGAATTAAACAGCTAGAGAAGTACCTTGCCCAACCGGTTCTTATTCGTGAGCAACCACCCAAGCCAACCCCGATTGGTAAGAAGTTACTCGGGCTTTATCGCCGAGTAAGACTGCTTGAGCATGAAATCCTCCCTGAACTAAAAAACGACACGACAACACGCCCTGTACAGCTTTCATTGGCAACCAATGCAGACAGCCTCGCGACCTGGCTCTTACCTGCGTTGCAAGACGTAATGAAGCATCGCCAAGTGGAACTAAAACTGACTATTTATGGCGAGTCGCGCTCGATTGAGAAGCTAAGAAGTGGTGAGGTTGCAGGGGCGATCAGTTTAGAGTCTCAAGCCATTCCGGGCTGTCGAGCAGACTATCTTGGTCGCATCGATTATGTTTGTGTGGCCAACCCAGAGTTTTATCAACGTTACTTCTCGGAAGGAGTCAACAACCAGACTTTGGCCAAAGCGCCGGCGGTGTCTTATGACCAATATGATGATCTGCATAAGAAGTTCTTAACGGAACACTTCAACGTGAGGCCAGATAGCGTGATTCATCACAACATCAGTAGCTCAGAAGCTTTCCTTAAGATGGCGTTAGCAGGCGTGGCTTATTGTTTGATTCCCCGATTGCAGATCACTGACGAACTGGAGAAAGGTGAGTTGATTGATATTACGCCGGGCTTTTTGATGTCCTATCGAATTTACTGGCATCACTGGCAGTTAGAAACGGGTGTGCTTCAAGAGATCTCACAAGCGATCGTTGGCTACGCGCAACAGCATTTGCCACAATAAGTTCCCGCTTGCCTCGCGTTTTAAGCTGAAATTACGGCGAAGTAACACAGTCAAAGTTGTGTTAGAAGTCGCTTAGGGCGCTTGGATAATTGGCAGAAGTTTCTATGATGAAGCTATATACACTCCAGTTCATTGGTGCCTCTTATCTTTCTGGTTTTGATGAGGCATCAACTTAATCCGCCATGGCATTCATCGAGTATCTCGTCTTGAACTCCGGCATTTGGAGTGACTTTTCTATTTCAATACGGATGGATTTATCGAATGAAACTGTCTTCAATTTTTCTGGCTTCGGCACTAAGCCTTACTAGCGTTTCTGTACTTGCGAATGATGCACCTGATTTTGCTCATGTGAGTACGACTGGATACGGTGAAGTTGTTGCAACTCCAGATATGGCCACTTTCTCTGTGAAGGTAGTTGATACGACAATGACTGCGGAGCAAGCGAAGCAATCGGTCGATAATACCGTTGATGCGTTTCTAAAAAGCTTAGCGGATGCAGGGTTGTCAAAAGATAACATCACCAGTTCAAACCTATATTTAGCACCGCAGTACCACTATCCGAAATCGGGCAAAGCAGAGCTAGTTGGCTACCGCGCATCGCGTAGTATTGATGTGACGGTAAATGATCTTGCCAACTTGAATGAATACTTGGACATGGCGTTAAAAGCTGGCATTAATCAAGTCGATAATATTCAGCTTAAAGTGAGTAACCAGTCTGAGTATCAGCAAAAAGCGCGTATGGAAGCAATCAAAGATGCACAAAGCAAGGCGGCATCTTTAGCGACTGGTTTTGACAAAAAGTTGGGTGATGTTTGGCAGATTAACTACAACCAAATGCACGCTCGTCCAGTGCTTTTACGTTCAATGGCAATGGATGCAAGAGAGAGTTCGAATAGCTACCAAGACTCTACGCTTGTGATTCGTGACCAAGTAGATGTGGTTTATAAGCTGAAATAGTACAGAGAAAATCACGACGAATAGAAACAGAAAAGGCAGGGGAGTCCCTGCCTTTTTTATGTCGAGTAATCAGCGATTAATGAAGGATACGAGCACGGATTGTGCCTTCGATGCCTTTTAGTTTCACTAGTGCTTCTTCTGCGCGAGAAGTCTCAACGTCGATAACTACGTAACCGATCTCAGCTGCCGTTTGTAGGTACTGACCTGCGATGTTGATGCCGTCTTCCGCAAAGATGGTGTTGATTTGCGTCAGGATACCAGGGCGGTTTTTGTGGATGTGCAACAGACGTGAACATTCACGATGCTCAGGCAGAGATACCTCTGGGAAGTTAACACTTGATAGCGTTGAACCGTTGTCTGAGTATTTCGCCAGTTTACCAGCAACTTCAACACCAATGTTTTCTTGCGCTTCTTGCGTTGAACCACCGACGTGTGGCGTTAGGATTACGTTGTCGAACTTCTGCAGTGGAGACTCAAATGCATCAGCATTGGTTTTTGGTTCTACTGGGAATACGTCAACCGCAGCGCCCGAGATATGACCAGACTCTAGACTGTGGCATAGAGCAGGGATGTCTACGACGGTACCGCGCGCAGCGTTGATAAAGATTGCGCCTGGCTTCATGCGTGCGAACTCTTCTGCACCCATCATGTTTTTGGTCTCTGGCGTTTCAGGAACGTGCAAAGAAATGACGTCACACTTGTTCAGTAGTTCGCTCATGGTGAACACTTGCGTTGCGTTACCTAGCGACAGTTTGTTTTCAATGTCGTAGTAGTAAACGCGCATGCCTAAGTTTTCTGCGATGATACCTAGCTGAGTACCGATGTGGCCGTAACCGATGATACCCAGACGCTTACCACGAGCTTCGTAAGAGCTGTCTGCACTCTTCTTCCAAATACCACGGTGTGCGAGTGCATTTTTCTCAGGGATACCACGAAGAAGCAGTAGTACTTGGCCTAACACCAACTCGGCAACACTGCGCGTGTTTGAGAATGGTGCATTAAATACAGGGACACCGCGTCGAGCGGCAGCACTTAGGTCAACTTGGTTGGTACCGATACAAAAACAGCCAATCGCAACTAGCTTGTTGGCCGCATTGATCACTTCTTCCGATAGGTTCGTTCGGGAACGGATACCGATGAAGTGCACGTCTTTTACTGCTTCAATCAGCTCTTCTTCTGAAAGGGAACCTTTGTGATATTCAATGTTGCTGTAGCCAGCTGCTTGAAGAACTTCAACTGAAGAAGGGTGGAGTCCCTCTAGCAAGAGGATCTTAATCTTTTCTTTTTCCAGTGAAACTTTGGCCATTTTTCTCGTCCTTAAAATGGAAAGGTGGGCTAATGTGGCGCACATAAAGCAAAACCATTAAAAAGGGGATAATTAACAGTTTTGTCGGAAGACAAACGTTTCCCTGTGCGTCTTCTGTTCAATAAAGTAACAAAAAATTTTTGCTTTGGGTAAGAAAATTACGGAATAAGGCATGCTTTTCTTAGAAAAAGGAAGAAAAAACGGCGCCCTAGGGCGCCGTCTGTAATGAAATAACAGAAAATTTAAATCATCTAATGATTTATTCTTCTATTTTCGCACCTTCTGGTGTGCCAGTGATAACCACGTCAGCTCCACGGTGAGCAAACAGACCTACCGTTACCACACCTGCGATGCCGTTGATCTTGTCTTCAAGTTCTTTCGGGTTAGTGATTTGCATGTTGTGCACGTCTAGGATTACGTTGCCGTTGTCCGTCGTCACGCCTTCGCGGTATGCAGGGTCACCACCTAGTTTTACCAATTCACGAGCAACGTATGAGCGCGCCATTGGGATTACTTCTACAGGAAGTGGGAACTGACCAAGTACGTCAACTGCTTTTGTGCCGTCAACGATACATACGAATTTTTCTGAAATAGCCGCAACGATCTTTTCACGAGTCAGTGCAGCACCGCCGCCTTTGATCATTTCACGCGCTGCGTTGATTTCATCTGCACCATCAACGTAGATATCTAGCATTGCTACGTCGTTACACTCGTAAACTTCAATACCAAGCTCTTTTAGACGCTCAGTAGAAGCAACAGAGCTAGACACTGCGCCTTTGATATCATCTTTGATACTGCCTAGGGCATCGATGAAGTGATTCACGGTAGAGCCAGTACCAACACCGACAATGCTGCCTTTCTCAACATACTTAAGTGCTGCCCAACCAGCCGCTTTCTTCATTTCATCTTGAGTCATGCCAATCTCCTGAATAGATGTTCGTTAACGTTTGCGGCGTGATTATAGCGGGTAAGTGTTACTTTTCCCATTGCCAGATTTGGCTTGGAGTCACGATCTTAGGTAATGGAATATCCCAACTTTCAACGGGTAGGCGCTCTACATGCTGGCAATCGTGAGCGATACCGATCGGTTTGGCACCTTCGCCAGTGCTAAACCAGCGTGAGAGAGTCCGGTCGTAGTAGCCTCCGCCCATACCTAAGCGATGGCCGACACTGTCAAACCCGACTAACGGCGTACAAATGACATCCAGTTCACGAACCGGTTTCAGGAATCGGATATCAAGCGCAGGTTCTAAGATTCCGTATTTGTTGTACACCAACTGTTCATCATTGACGTATTGCAAGAACAGTAATTGACCTTTAGAGAAAGGATGAATGACGGGCAGGTAAATCGACTTACCTTGCTGCCTTAGTGATTCAATCAAAGGTTTGGTGTCTAACTCGCCATCGGCAGACAAATAGATGGCAATGTGCTGTGCGGTTTTGATTTCTGCTAACTGTGAAAACTGCTGAACGAGATCGAGCCCAGATTGGAACTGAGTATCGCTACAAAGGGCGTTACGTTTTTCACGGATGAGTTTGCGGAACTCTTGTCGAGATAGGTCTGACATAGAGAGGATACCCCAGGGTGCCGTTGAGGATTGTGGCCCTTGAACCAGCTGGTTCAAGGCGGATCAGCAATGATAACCGTAGGCTTCTCGGTGCATGCCAAGCTTGCTCAATAGCTATCAAGTACTAACCCTTTGGTATTGCTTATCGGCTCAGGGACTTAAATCCAACTGACGCACACCCCAGGGTAAATTTTGTATCTACTGCTGTCCTTGCTTTACCTTACTAAGCGCACTTTCTAAAGACGCGGTGAGCTTTTCCATTCGCTCAGTAATTTCTTGTTGCTGGCCGTTAGATTCGTAGGATTTTGTATGCAATTCATAACAAATGTTCAACGCAGCAAAGGTCAGTAGCTGAATTTCATTGGTTACCTTAGTACGCTCGCTCATCTCTTTCAATCGACGATCAAGATCTTTAGCCGCTGTAATTAGTGACTCTTCTTGCCCCACAGGACAATTGACTCGTGTCATTTTGCCAAGGATTTCAACGTCGATCGCTTGATTGCTCATGATGAATAAACTCTATATTCGCGCTATCTAAGGCGTTGCGTTATACAACTACCGAGGAGGAAACTATAGGAAAACCGCTATTAAGATTCAAGCATTTCCCATCACAGAAAGAAAAATGGTGAAGTGATCACACAGGAATTGGGCAAATTGATTAAATGCTGTCCAAAATTGAATTTGATAGCCGTTTCAGCCGACTAGGCTTGATGGTAGGATATGTCGATACATTATTACGCAAGAATGAGCCAAGATTATGAGTGAAATCACCCTTCCTGAATACCAATCTATTGCTGCTGAACTGAAATCTGCAAGCCTTGCTGTGACCCCAGCAGAATTGCACGGTCTACTTGTTGGCATGCTAAGTGGTGGATTGGCGATTAACGACCAAACCTGGCAACCGATTCTGTTTGATTACACCAACGAAGGCATGGGTTGGCCATCAAGCGCATTAGCACTGGCACAAAGCGTGTTCCAAGTAACCGTTAACGAGCTAACTGGCACTTCTATGGAGTTGTCTCTGCTGCTTCCAGATGAAGCGGGCGAAGAAGGTTTGTTTGCACTAGCAGATGGAGTGTCTGACTTTGTGAACCACTTTATCTCAGGTATGGGCTTAGCGGGCATTGCGATTGATAAGGCATCAGACGATGCAAAAGAAGCTTTGGCTGATCTAGAAGAAATCGCCAAGCTTGGTATTGATGAAGACGATGACCTAGGCGAGCAAGCGCTATTACTAGAGCAAGTAATCGAACACGTTAAAGCCTGCGTATTAACTATTCATGCAGAGTTTGGTGCTCGTCCTGAAAGCAACGAAAACAAACCAACGATTCATTAATCACTCGTTCCCCATTATCGAATAGTATCTAGAGGTTAGCATGAGGCAATATGACGTTGTAATTGCTGGTGGTGCCATGGCTGGTGCCACACTTGCGTTAGCAATCGACCGTTTATCTAAAGGCGCGCTGCAAATTGCGGTTGTTGAGCCTTTTAAAGCCCAATCGGATCAACATCCGGGGTTTGATTCGCGCTCGATTGCTCTGTCCTACGGTACGGTCAATATTCTGCGTCACTTGCAGTTGTGGTCTGCTATAGAGCCTTGTGCAACCCCAATTGAACATATTCATGTTTCTGACCGCTCTCATGCGGGCATGACTGAGATTACCAAGCACGAAGTTGGCGTTGAAGCGCTTGGCTACGTAGTCGAACTCGCCGATGTTGGCCGCGTCTACCAAGATCTCTTGGATAAGAGTGAGGCGATCACTCTGTTTTGCCCTGATTCGGTTGCGAACATCGAACGTGAGCAAGACAAAGCACACATTGAACTGAGCAGCGGTGAAAAGCTGGAAGCTAAGTTACTGGTGGCTGCCGATGGGGCAGTATCGCAATGTTGTCAGCAAATCGGCTTAGAGTTGTCTGAACATGATTTCGACCAAGTGGCAGTGATTGCGAATATCGTGACGCAAGAGCCTCATCAAGGTCGCGCTTTTGAACGCTTTACCGAAAATGGTCCAGTTGCACTGCTGCCGATGAGTGACAACCGCATGTCGTTAGTATGGTGTCTGCGTCCTGAAGAAGCGCAAACCGTAGTGAGCTTATCTGACGCTGAGTTCCTTGAACGCCTGCAGAACGATTTTGGTTGGCGGCTAGGTGCGATGCAGAAAGTCGGACAACGCGCGAGCTATCCGCTTCTTCTGCGTCATCGTAAGCAGAACATTTCGCACCGCTTTGCTATTGTCGGCAATGCTGCACAAACACTTCACCCGATTGCTGGGCAAGGCTTCAACCTTGGTATTCGTGATGTGGCATCGTTAGCTGAAGAGGTGGTTAAGCAAGCTGAAGACGCGGGACGTTACCAAGGCTTAATGCGATTTAGCCAGCGCCGTGAAGATGATCGCAGCGAAACAATTTGGTTAACCAGTTCTCTAGTGCATATTTTTTCAAATGATTTACCGGCGATGCGAATTGGGCGTAACCTCGCTCTCGCAACGATGGATAACCTTTCTACTTTTAAGCAGCCGCTGCTACGCCATACGCTTGGTCTAGTGAAACGATAAACGGCAACGAATTAGGTAACAAAAGCAATGATGCAAAGTGTAGATATCGCCATCATCGGCGGTGGAATGGTAGGTTTAGCATTGGCGGCCGCTTTTAAGGACAGTGACCTGCGAGTAGCCGTTATCGAAGGCGCAGTACCAAACGACACACTAAATGAACTGCCAGATGTACGCGTATCGGCGTTGAGCCGTTCAAGTGAAACTATCCTTCGTAACCTTGGTGCTTGGCAGGGTATCGAGCAGCGTCGTGCTTCTCCTTATTATGCGATGGAGGTTTGGGAGCAAGACAGTTTCGCTAACATCGCATTTGATGCACAAAGCATGGCTCAACCAGACCTTGGTCATATCGTTGAAAACCGCGTGATTCAATTAGCGTTGCTAGAACAAGTACAAAAGCTGGATAACGTAACACTGTTTATGCCTGCCCGCTGTGCAACGCTTGCGGTGGGTGAGCAAGAAAGCTGGCTAACGCTCGACAATGGTCAGGCCATGACTGCTAAGTTGGTTGTTGGCGCAGATGGTGCAAACTCTTGGCTGCGTAACCAAATGGATATCCCACTAACGCATTGGGATTACGGTCATAGTGCACTTGTCGCGAACGTGAAAACCGCTGATCCACACAATAGTGTTGCGCGTCAGATCTTTACACCACAAGGTCCATTGGCTTTCCTTCCAATGTCTGATCCGCACATGTGTTCGATTGTGTGGTCTACCGAGCCAAACCGTGCTGAGCAATTGCTGGTGATGAATGAGCAAGAGTTCAATAAAGCACTGACTAGCGAATTTGATGCGCGTTTAGGTTTGTGTGAAGTGGTTGGTGAACGTGCAGCATTCCCACTTAAGATGCGTTATGCGCGTGACTTTGTGGTTGAACGCGTGGCGTTAGTTGGCGATGCAGCACACACAATTCATCCACTAGCAGGGCAGGGTGTGAACCTTGGGTTATTAGATGCGGCGAGCTTAGCGCAAGAAGTGTTGGCGCTGTGGAAACAAGGGCAAGACATTGGCACCAAACGTAATCTACGTGGTTACGAGCGTTGGCGCAAAGCTGAAGCGGCGAAGATGATAGCGGCAATGCAAGGCTTCCGTGATCTGTTCTCCGGTGAGAACCCTGCCAAGAAGTTGGTTCGTGGTATTGGTTTGAGCCTAGCAGGACAACTGCCGGGTGCGAAAGATGAAATCATGAAGCGCGCATTAGGCTTGAAAGGCAATTTGCCGGAACTAGCGCGTCAATAAGCGCGTTTCTCGCTTCACGAATAGAAGACACAAAAAAGGCTGGTTAATCCAGCCTTTCTTATTACATCGATGTTTAAGCTAAGCGTATGCGCATCTGAGCTTCATAATCTCTTGGTTAATCTCTTTTACTGCCTGAAAGTGACGTTTCTCAGCTTTCTCTGGCAACATCAATTTTCCGTTATCAAACTCGAACTTACCGACTCCGTAAATATAAATTCTTCCTTTAAAAAGACGACTTATGTGTTTAGCAATCATACCTGGTGTATAGCGCTTAAACAGTCTCATATTTACTCTTCCTTATCTCTTACCTAGCCCAGTTATTCTACGTTTTTCGCGTAAAAATTATTGTGACAGCAATAGTATTAAGTGCAGTTGAGGTACTTGGCTTTAGAGATTTGTGCTGCCTTAGACAAATTGACAGAGTCATATCTCAAATAGCGTGAGGATTACCTCAAAAAATCATTATCGAAGGAACCAGTCCTTGAGTCCTCCTGTTCTTACGTGGTGCATTAAGCAACAGTTTTGTTACAGAAATAAGAATAGAAGGAAAATGATTGTTTGCTAAATGTTTTTACTCAATGGGTTGCATTTTGTTCGTTTTGACGAGGTTGAAACCTCAAATGCATTGCTTTCATTGAGTTAGAGGAAGAAAAAGGGAAAAAGTTCCACGCAAAAAAAAGCCCGCTTCGGCGGGCGAATAGTCACAGATGCATTACACAAAAGTGGACGACTGACTTAATGAACGCTGTCATACAAGTCAGCAGATTCACTTTACGTTAGCTAAGTCGTTGTTGAAAACTTAACCAACGAATTCAGCATATACGAGTTTTTTATGCGTGACTATTTATGTTTTAAAAATGATTAAAAATTCTTAAGTGTAATCGGAGAGATATGAGTGAGATCACGCAGGAGTGAGAATCCTGCGCTTGATTACATGTTAGCGACAGATATCAGCCATGGTTGGTTGGCATAATTGGATTAGATCATCGATGGATAGCGCTAAGCCAGCCATACGATCTCCGCTGCTAATGGTGATTTCTTTTTCTTCAAGCAAACTTGGATCAAATACGATCGGCATGTAGCGTTTTAAGAGTAGTGGTGTGACAGTACCAATCTTGTATCCGGTAATCGCTTCTACGTCCGCTTGATCAACACACGTCATACGACGGCACTGCAGTAATGCGCGCACCTTCTTTGGATCAACGCTACGATCACCTGGTGCACAAGCAAGCGCATATTGATTTCCCATATCACGCAAAAGAATCGCTTTGACCATTTGAGAAGGGCGAATGCCGCGTTGTTGCGCGGCATCCTCAATGGTTGTTGCTGGCCTTTGATGAGGAAGAAGGCGGTACTCGATGTTTTGGTCCGCCAAAAACTGCATCAAAGGGGTATGAATGGTATTACTCATCGTCAAGGCTGTACGGCAATGCTGCGATTTCCCATTCACACTCAGGTTGAGCAACCAAGCGCAGACGAGTGTCATCGTCTAGGTTGTTTGGTAATACAATGAGCCCCATCGCTTGGTTGTCGCTGAATTGGTAATGTGTGAGCAATGCACCCACTGAACGCCAGTTTTCACCGACGCTACGTTCCAATTCGATTGCACCTTCACCTAAGGCTTCAGCGGTTGCACCTTTAACAATGTACATTGCACGTTTGTTGGTGCCGCGGTATTTCGCGCGCGCTACGGTTTCTTGACCTGTGTAACAGCCTTTCGTAAAGCTGATGCCGCCAAGCACTTGTAGGTTTAGTGCTTGTGGAATGTGCTCGTTTTGCGCATCTGCTGCCACGTATGGTAGTGCTGCTTCAATATCGAAACGGGTCCAAAGCTCATAGGTTGTCAGTGTTGCTTGGCTATCTTCCACTAACGATTGTGCAGCTTCTGCTGTAAGCGCAAGCAACCAGCGGTTTGAAGCGACTTTGACTGCAGTGCCACCTTCAACTGTACGCACGTCGCCAGAATCAGCATTTAATGTTGAGATGAACGCATCTGCATTCTCACCAGCAACACCCAGCACGATGTCGCTAGACTCTTCGATGGTCACTTTCGAGAATACCGCGTACTTTTTGATTTCTTTTAGTTCCACTTCAATCGCTGATTTCGGCTGAACCATTGCATAGCCATCGTTATGGTGGAATAGGCGGAAGACACTCCACACTTTACCTTTCGCATCACAATGTGCACCCAACATTGATTGGTCTTTCTCAAGAGAAACCACATCGCAGGTAACTTGACCGTGTAGGTACGACTTTTTGTCGTCTCCAATCATGGTGATCATACCTAGGTTATCCAATAGCGAGATAGACAGCTCAGGTAGTGCGTCTTGTGTCGATAGGTTCAGCGGTGAAAAGCGAGTTTGCCATTCCATGATTACAATGCCTTTTGAAGATATTTTTCAGCTATGTTAAATGCAGAATCGGCATTTGTCAGCACTCAATATACCCACTCAATTTTAAGGTGTTTGGCTTTGCTGAACGTTTGTTTATTAAATGCGTTCAGGATTTGCAGCGACTTGGCTACATATTGTGACCCGCACACTAGTGACGTTGCACATCCCTTGTTACACTCCGCACTAAGAACAAGACATCTATGAAGGAATACTGAATGTACACTGCGGAAGAAAAGGCGCGTATTAAATGGGCTTGTCGTCGTGGCATGCTTGAGCTTGACGTGGTGATTATGCCGTTTTTTGAAGAGTGCTTTGATGCACTAAATGAGCAAGAGCAGCGTGATTTCGTCTCACTACTAGAATGCGATGATCCCGATCTGTTTACTTGGGTGATGGGCCACGGTCGCAGCGAAAACCTAGGTCATGCATCGATGGTTGATAAAATTGTCGCACACAACCTCAGCAAGGTTCGTTAATCTTAAAGTTAACACTTCTCTATACGCCCAAATTGCCAACCAACTTCTTCTCCTAGGTTGCGTTTGGGCGGTTATCTGCTCTGATATCCCACTCGTCTTATCAACTTATCTGTTACTACTGATTATCCGTTGCCAATTGCAAGGTGGCTTTGTCGTGCCTTCAGCCTGCGGCGGTTGGTATTTGCATCGTGATGGCACAGTACGCAATGACAAACAAACTTCGACAATATCGAGTGTTGATGTGTCGGCGGCGGCGTTCAAAGTCACGTTTGAATTAGTGTCGGGTGAGAAAGTCACGATTTGGCGAGACAGTTGTGAAGACGTGGCATATCGTCAACTGTGTTTGATATTACGACAATGGAAAATAGGAGCCGAAGCTCCCATTTGACCTTATATCTGACTGTTACTTTTAGTGTCAGTGCTATTTGTTTGGCGTAAGAATCGTTGGGCCGCTGTTTTCTAGCTGGTTTGGATAATCCAAGGTGTAGTGCAGACCGCGACTCTCTTTACGCTGCATCGCACAACGCACCATCAGCTCTGCGACTTGCAGCAGGTTACGTAACTCTAGCAAGTTGTTTGATACGCGGAAGTGACTGTAGTACTCGTGCGTTTCTTGTTGCAGCATCTGGATACGGCGCAGTGCGCGTTCAAGACGTTTATCGGTACGAACGATACCCATGTAATCCCACATAAATAGGCGCAGCTCATGCCAGTTGTGTTGGATGATCACTTCTTCATCACTGTTGGTGACTTGGCTTTCATCCCAACATGGAACCTGTGGTGCTAGTTCTACTTCGTTGTGATGTTTAAGAATATCTTTGGCTGCCGACCATGCGTAAACCACACACTCAAGTAGCGAGTTCGATGCCATACGGTTCGCACCGTGCAAGCCTGTGTAGCTCACTTCACCAATCGCGTAGAGGTTCTTCAGATCGGTATGGCCGTTTTGATCGACCATGACGCCGCCGCATGTGTAGTGCGCCGCAGGTACGATTGGGATTGGCTCTTTAGTCATGTCGATACCCAAATCCATCAAACGAGAGTAGATGGTTGGGAAATGCTTAGTAATGAAATCTGCTGGCTTATGGCTGATGTCGAGATACATGCAGTCAGCACCTAAGCGCTTCATTTCGAAGTCGATAGCGCGAGCCACGACATCACGCGGAGCAAGCTCTTTACGCTCATCGAAATCTGGCATAAATCGTGAGCCATCAGGACGACGTAAATACGCACCCTCACCACGCAACGCTTCTGTTAGTAAGAAATTGCGCGCTTCTGGATGGAACAGACAGGTCGGGTGGAATTGGTTGAATTCCATGTTCGCAACGCGACAGCCTGCGCGCCACGCGATTGCGATACCATCACCAGAAGAGACGTCTGGGTTAGATGTGTATTGGTAAACTTTGGAAGCACCGCCCGTTGCGAGAACAACAAATTTTGCACGAACAGTTTCAACTTGCTCTTCGTTGCGGTTCCAAATATAAGCACCAATGATCTTGTTTTTGTCGCCGCCAATTTTATCTTCGGTGATCAAATCCAGAGCATTGTGACGTTCAAGAACATGAATGTTTGGGTGGCTGTGTGCGTTGTCTTGCAGAGAAGTTTGCATTGCCATGCCAGTGGCATCGGCCGCGTGCAAAATACGACGACGGCTGTGTCCGCCTTCGCGAGTTAAGTGATAACGTGGCTCATCGTCAGAATCATCATCTTCACGGTCAAATGGTACGCCGCCATCAATCAACCATTGCACGCACTCTTTTGAGTTTTCCGCGATGAATTTAACCGTCTCTTCGTCACAGATACCATCTCCGGCAATTTGTGTATCTTCAACGTGAGACTCAATGGTGTCCGACTCATCAAATACCGCAGCGATACCACCTTGCGCGTAAAACGTCGCGCCTTCGCTACGTGGTCCTTTACTTAGAACCATCACCTTACAGTGGTTTGCGACACGCAAAGCCAACGACAAGCCCGCGGCGCCACTCCCTACCACTAACACATCACATTCATGTTCACGATTTGTGTTCATATTACTTTTACAATCCCAAGCTAAGGTAACAAGGCTACCTTGTGTATATTTTGCACACCATGTGCATCCATTAACGCGACATCCGTCGCTAAGGGCTAAGTTGGGAGGTATCTAAATCACCGCAACTCTGGTGACTTGTGCCACTCTTATTTTTGCATGTCGATGACATGCGAATGCTTCCTGAGTTTTATTTTAAACGCGTTGTTCAGATAGCCATTAGCCGTGCCAACAAAAAGTAATAGTTTGTCAATGCCATTGCTTTTCTAGGCTCTACCCAGCACAATCTGGGACAGAGATCATCCATTATACCCATTTCCCTAACACTATGCTCGCTTGTCAAAACGAGACGTAATTCAGACGTGGCGAGGGATTTGGCTAGTGACATCACACTGTGAAAAAACAATGACAAAAAATTTGAGAAACTATGGAACTTTCTCATTCACGTCGGAGTCACAATAGTGCTCAAGTAAGCAGTGGTGTCAATACTACGTTTTGCATAATTAGTACCCATATCTGAGAAGAGTAGGGGCATAACAAATAGGAGTATCCGCTCGAATGAACGAGCAGCTGACCGATCAAGTATTGATTGAGCGAGTTCAGAATGGAGATAAGCAAGCATTCAACCTGCTGGTAACAAAGTATCAGAACAAGGTATGTAATCTTATTTCCAGATACGTAAGTAATCCTGGCGATGTTCCAGATGTAGCACAAGAAGCGTTTATCAAGGCTTACCGAGCTATCCCTAGCTTTCGCGGGGAGAGTGCGTTTTACACTTGGCTGTATCGCATTGCGGTGAATACTGCGAAGAATCATATCGTTGCTCAGGGTCGTAGACCGCCTGCGACGGATGTTGATGCTGAAGATGCTGAATTTTACGAAACAGGTAATGCACTGAAAGAAATTTCGAACCCTGAGAACTTAACGTTGTCCAAAGAATTGCAACGGGTAGTGTTCAGCGCAATCGAAGCCTTACCTGAAGATTTGAAAACGGCAATGACTCTGCGTGAGCTTGACGGCTTAAGCTATGAGGAAATTGCTGAAGTAATGGATTGCCCGGTGGGAACGGTACGATCACGTATCTTCCGTGCTCGTGAGGCGGTGGAAAAGAAAATCAAACCTCTTTTGCAGCGCTAGTACAAGTGATAACTATGGTGAAAACAATGGCTGACAAAGAAAAACTTTCAGCTCTCATGGATGGAGAATTGGTCGATAAGGCTTTAATTCAAGAATTAGAGCAAGACCAAGAGAGCCGTGATGCTTGGCAGAACTATCACCTGATTGGTGATGTGATGCGAGGCGAAGCGCCAGCAAAGCCTGAGTGGAATATTGCTGAAAGCGTAGCGTTAGCGTTAGAAGACGAGCCTGTGCATCGTGCTATCGATTCGCGCAGTGCAAACGTGATTTCAATTAACGACGCGCCAAAAGAGTCGCAACCAGAGCCACAAAAAGCGAAACGCCAATTGCCAGCTTGGTTGACCCAGTTTGGTCAAGTTGCGGTCGCTGCGTGTGTGTCACTCGTTGTGATTTTAGGTGTGCAACAATACGGTGGTAGCGACCCAATGTCGCCACAAGCCGATCAACTTCCTGTGCTTCAAACCGTGCCATTCGCTGGCAGCGCTGAACCAGTAAGCTTGACGCGTGAATCCGTAGAGCGTTCGGTTGGTGAAGCAAATATGCAAGAGCAACGCAAACGCGTTCATGCTATGCTTCGTGACTACGAACTGCAGCTAAGAATTAACAGTGATGCGTCTCAGCAAGATGCACATCTGACTCCGGATATTGAATGAAAAAATTTCTGATCAGCGCTTGCGCTCTGTTCAGTCTGATGTCTTCGCAAGCCTTTGCTGGTGATAAGCCAGCGGAGGCTTTATTGCATCAAATGAGCGAGGCGAGCAAGAATTTAAGCTACGAACTCTCTTATATCCTTATCAAAAAGAACAGCATTGAACCTTTGCTGTATCGTCATGCGACTCACGACAAAGACCAGTACGCACATCTTGTGTACCTGAGCGGTCCTGTGCGTGAGGTTATTCGTCGCGGCACTGAAGTAAGCTACATCGAAACCGGCGCGGAACCGTTTACCATCGAATCGGGTAAAATGGTTGCTCCAATCATGCCGATGCTGAACGCGAACATCGACGAGCTAAACTTGTACTACGACTATGTAAAAGTAGGTCGTGCCCGTGAAGCAGGCGTACCAACACAAGTGCTACGTATCGTGCCAAAAGATGGCCTGCGTTATTCTTATGTGTTGTGGATTGATGAGAAGAGTAAGTTGCCACTGCGTGCTGATCTTGTCGATCGCGATGGTGAAATGCTTGAACAGTACCGAACTATCTCTTACTCAGTGAACCCTAAAATTGGCGAGCTGATGAGCGGTTTGGAAGAGGTTCAATTACCTGGTGTTTTGACCATGCCGAAAGGCGATATTGGCACCAGCGATTGGACTGTGGGTTGGATACCAGAAGGTTTCCAAGCAAATGAACTGAATCGCTACCGTATGGCGGTGACCGACCAAATGGTAGAAAGCCAATTGTACTCAGATGGGCTGTTTAGTTTCTCTGTGTATGTGGCGAACAAAGATGAGCATTCGCTGAAAGGTCAGCTGGTTCGTCAAGGTCGTCGCACTCTACATAGCTTTATTAATGGCAACCACGAAATCTCTGTTGTAGGTGATATCCCACCAACAACGGCTCAGCGCATCGCACAATCGGTCACTTTTAATGTAACAAAGAGTGAAGTGCAATGATGACTGCATTGGCTACTGTGACGGGTGTTCATCGTCACGGTCAGCAATATGATGTCGATCTCAGCTGCGAGCAACAGACCAGTTGCAGCAGCTGTTCATCGCAAAAAAGCTGCGGCACTGGTGTGGTTACCAAAGCGATTGGTAACAAAACGCTGTCGTGGCATTTGCGTACCCCAAAATCCGTCAAAGTTGGCCAAGTGGTGGAAATTGGCTTCCCTGAAGCAAGCCTGATCAAATCAGCCATGGCGGTCTACCTTCTTCCTCTATTTGGTTTGATTCTCGGTGCCGTGATTGGCAACTTCCTGCTTGTGCCTTTAACCGCTGGTGGTGAGGGTATTACCATCCTCGCTTCGGTATTGTTCGCGGCTGGTGGTATGTGGCTCGCAAAACGTGTGTCACGCCCGCTAGAAGATGAGTCCAAACGTCAAGTCACCCTCATTCGAGTTCTCGGTGAACCTATTCAATAAGTTCTAAACTTTAAATAAGGTGCGCCCGTTAACGAAATTGGGTAGAATCTGCCAACTTGATTGAAATGCCGTCAACTGACGGCTTTCTTACTGTCCCTATTTGTAAAGAGTTAGTCACCCTAAATCTATGAAGCACATTCGCAACTTTTCGATTATCGCCCACATCGACCATGGTAAGTCGACCCTATCTGACCGTCTAATCCAAGTTTGTGGTGGATTAAGCGATCGTGAAATGGCCGCACAGGTTCTGGATTCTATGGATCTTGAACGTGAGCGTGGTATCACCATCAAATCTCAGAGTGTGACGCTGAACTACACCGCTAAAGACGGCGAAACGTACCAGTTGAACTTCATCGATACTCCGGGACACGTTGACTTTGCGTACGAAGTATCACGTTCTCTAGCCGCTTGTGAAGGTGCGCTACTGGTGGTTGACGCAGGTCAGGGTGTAGAGGCTCAAACGCTAGCTAACTGTTACACCGCGATCGAAATGGATCTAGAGGTTGTGCCAATCCTGAACAAGATTGACCTACCAGCAGCCGATCCTGAGCGTGTAGCGGAAGAAATTGAAGAAATCGTTGGTATTGATGCAATGGAAGCTACTCGCTGTTCTGCAAAGACAGGTATCGGTGTAGATGACGTTCTAGAAAACATCGTATCAGCAATTCCAGCACCAGAAGGTGATCCAGACGCGCCACTTCAAGCGCTGATCATCGACTCATGGTTCGATAACTACCTTGGCGTTGTTTCTTTGGTTCGTATTAAAAACGGCTCACTGAAGAAAAACGACAAGATCAAAGTAATGAGCACAGGTCAAACTTGGGGTGTAGACCGTCTAGGTATCTTCACGCCTAAGCAAGTGGACACTGATGTTCTGCGTACTGGCGAAGTAGGCTGGGTAGTTTGTGGTATCAAAGACATCCTAGGTGCACCAGTAGGTGATACGCTGACACTAGCGAAAAACGGCAGCGAGAAGCCACTACCAGGCTTTAAGAAAGTAAAACCTCAGGTATACGCGGGTCTGTTCCCAGTATCTTCTGATGATTACGAAAACTTCCGTGACGCACTAGGCAAACTGAGCCTTAACGACGCATCGCTATTCTACGAGCCAGAAAACTCTGCAGCACTAGGCTTTGGTTTCCGTTGTGGTTTCCTTGGCATGTTGCACATGGAAATCATCCAAGAGCGTCTAGAACGTGAATATGACCTAGACCTGATTACAACGGCACCAACAGTAGTTTACGAAGTTGAGCAAACAAACGGCGAGACTCTGTATGTTGATAGCCCGGCAAAACTGCCAGCGGTTAACGACATCGAAGAGATCCGTGAGCCTATCGCGCGTTGTAACATCCTAGTACCTGCGGATTACCTAGGTAACGTAATCACACTTTGTGTTGAGAAACGTGGTACTCAGGTAGATATGGTTTACCACGGTAACCAAGTAGCCGTTACTTACGATATTCCAATGGCAGAAGTAGTACTGGATTTCTTTGACCGTCTGAAGTCTACATCACGTGGTTATGCGTCTCTGGATTACAACTTCCAACGTTTTGAAGCATCGAACATGGTACGCGTAGACGTACTACTGAACGGCGACAAAGTGGATGCACTAGCGTTGATTACGCACAAAGATCAGTCTCAGACTCGTGGTCGTCAGCTTGTAGAGAAGATGAAAGAATTCATCCCTCGTCAGATGTTCGACATCGCGATCCAAGCGGCTATCGGTAACCACATCATCGCGCGTTCTACCGTGAAACAGCTACGTAAGAACGTAATCGCGAAATGTTACGGTGGTGACGTGAGCCGTAAGAAGAAACTTCTGAAGAAACAGAAAGAAGGTAAGAAACGTATGAAGCAGATCGGTAACGTAGAGCTGCCTCAAGAAGCGTTCCTAGCGATTCTTCACGTTGGTAAAGACTAGAGTTGAACTATCTCGTACTCTTGTCTGTCATAAGACGTTAGATAGTAAAATAAGTGAAAGGGTTTCGGCTCTTTCACTTTCGTATTTTTAGATAAGGGAATTTAATGGCGAATACATTCTCACTGATTCTAGTTATCGTGACTTTGGTAACTGGCGTAGTTTGGTTACTAGAAAAGCTGGTGTTTGCGAAAAAACGTCAAGCAAAGGTAGCGGAGATCCAAGCGCAAACAGCAAATGGTCTGGATGCGGTGACGCTACAAAAAGTAGAAAGCCAACCTTGGTGGGTAGAGAACAGCGTCTCTATCTTTCCAGTGATTGCATTCGTACTGGTATTACGTTCTTTTATCTATGAACCGTTCCAAATCCCTTCAGGCTCAATGATGCCAACCCTACTAGTGGGTGACTTCATTTTGGTTGAGAAATACGCATACGGCTTGAAAGACCCAGTATGGCGCACGCAGCTAGTGGAAACTGGCAAGCCTGAGCGTGGCGACATCGTGGTATTCAAATACCCACCACAGCCAAACATTGACTACATTAAACGTGTGGTTGGTTTGCCTGGTGATACCGTGCGTTACTCTGCTGACAAACAGGTATGTATTCAATCGAAAGGTGAATCATCTTGTAAGCCAGTCAAATTGAGCAATGTTGAAGAGAGCCAATTCATCCAAAATGGCATTCCTCTGATTCAGATGAATGAAAAACTGGGTGAAGTTGAACACCAAGTTTTGGTGAACCCGCTTGCTCGTGACCGTGTGCAGAACTATCAGCCACGTCCGGGAATTAACGAATGGGTTGTACCACAAGGTCAGTACTTTGTTATGGGTGATAACCGTGATAATAGTGCTGATAGCCGTTACTGGGGCTTTGTTCCAGAAGCAAACTTAGTCGGTAAAGCTGTCGCGATCTGGATCAGCTTCGAGTTTGATCGTGGCGCGGACAGCGTTCTACCTTCATGGATTCCAACTGGTGTGCGTTTTAACCGCGTCGGTGGTATTCACTAACCATTACATATCGAGAGAGTATGAATTCTCCAATTGATAAACTAGAGAGAAAGCTCGGCTACCAATTTAAGGATGCTGGGCTTATCAACTTGGCGCTGACTCACCGCAGCGCCAACAGCAAGCATAATGAACGTCTTGAGTTTCTGGGCGATTCAATTTTAAGTTTTGTCATCGCTGATGATCTGTACCATCGTTTCCCGAAAGTGAACGAAGGTGACATGAGCCGTATGCGCGCTACTTTGGTACGTGGGCACACATTGGCGGAACTGGGTCGTGAATTCGATCTAGGAGATTATTTAAAATTAGGTCCAGGTGAATTGAAGAGTGGCGGATTCCGCCGAGACTCTATTCTAGCCGATGCGGTAGAAGCCATTATTGGTGCGATTTACCTTGATAGTGATATTGAAGCCGTGCGCGGTATTGTACTGAGCTGGTACAACTCGCGTCTTGAAGCCATCAAGCCTGGCGTATCACAAAAAGATCCAAAAACTCGCCTACAAGAGTTCCTGCAAGGCAGAAGAAAACCACTGCCTGTCTACACAGTGACTAATATTAAAGGTGAAGCGCACAACCAAGAGTTCACGGTTGAGTGTGACGTAGCAGGTGTGGATAAGCCTGTCATTGGTAAAGGCACCAGCCGCCGCAAGGCAGAACAAGCGGCTGCTGAAACAGCACTTGAGCAATTAACAAATGGCTGATAACGAATTCGATATCGATGCATTTTTTGCATCCAATGGTGAAGTAAGTTCACCAGAAAACCAGCACTGTGGCTTTATTGCGATTGTTGGTCGCCCAAACGTTGGTAAATCGACGCTTCTAAACAAAATTCTTGGTCAGAAGATTTCGATTACATCTCGTAAGCCGCAAACGACTCGTCACCGCATCATGGGTGTGGACACAGACGGCGATTACCAAGCGATCTACGTAGATACGCCAGGACTTCACATTGAAGAAAAGCGCGCGATTAACCGCTTGATGAACCGTGCAGCAAACTCATCTCTAAGTGATGTGAACCTAGTATTCTTCTTGGTCGACGGTACACATTGGACAAAAGACGACGAGATGGTGCTGACTAAGCTTCAAAAGTCGAACTTCCCAGTTGTACTTTGTGTGAACAAAGTAGACAACGTGCAAGATCGTAACGAAGTGATGATGCACATGGCCGACATGTCTAAGAAGATGGACTTCGTTGACGTTGTGCCAATCTCTGCAAAGCAAGGTAAGAACATCGACGTACTGCGCAAGCACGTTCGCGATCACTTGCCAGAAGCAACGCATCACTTCCCAGAAGAATACGTAACCGACCGTTCTCAGCGTTTCATGGCGTCTGAAATCGTGCGTGAAAAGCTGATGCGTTTTACTGGTGAAGAGCTGCCATACTCGGTAACGGTTGAGATTGAGCGTTTCGATTACAACCCAGAAACTGACGGTTTCCATATCAACGCCCTGATTCTTGTTGAACGTAATGGTCAGAAGAAAATGGTGATTGGTAAAGGCGGTGAGAAGATCAAGACAATTGGTCGTGAAGCACGTCTAGATATGGAAGAGTTATTCGGTCGTAAGGTTTACCTAGAGACTTGGGTAAAAGTGAAATCTGGTTGGGCAGACGACGAACGTGCACTGCGCTCACTAGGTTACATTGACGACCTATAAGTTTGGTTGCTTGTACGTTTGGTAACGAAGACACTTCGTTCCAACATCGACTAAATTATAATATCGATTAGAATAAGGAGCCACTTGGCTCCTTATTTTTTATTACCGACTTAGGCACACTGATTGAAATGAGCAACCAGTCTTCAGAAGGCTTCCAGCGCTGCTTTGTATTGCACCGACGCCCTTACAGTGAATCGAGCTTAATCCTTGATGTTTTTAGCGAGGAGTATGGCCGTATCACGTTGATGGCGAAAGGCGCGCGCAGCAAACGCTCCAATCTGAAAGGGGCATTACAGCCTTTCACGCCACTATTGCTGAAATGGTCCGGAAAAGGTTCGATGAAAACCTTACGTCAGGCAGAGCCAATCAGTTTAGGCTTGCCGTTGTTCGGGATAAACCTTTATTCCGCGATGTACGTAAATGAATTAGTCGGGCGCGTGTTAATGGCAGAAGTGCCGATGCCAGCTCTGTTTCATGATTATCTGCATGCACTAACGGAATTGGCTCAGAGTGATAACCCTGAACCGGGATTGCGTCGTTTTGAACTGGCCCTACTGTCTTCAATGGGTTATGGCGTCGATTTCTTACATTGTGCCGGGACGGGGGAGCCTGTCGATCCTGAGATGACTTACCGTTATCGTGAGCAAAAGGGATTCATAGCTTCAGTAAGGCGCGACAACCTGACATTTTTAGGGAATGAATTGATTGCGATTAGCGAACGGCGATTCGTCACTAAAGAGCAATTAAAAGCGGCGAAACGCTTTACACGTATGGCATTAAAGCCGTATCTTGGCGGCAAACCTTTAAAAAGTCGCGAATTATTCATTCAGACATATCGAGCACGGAGTAACGGAAAATGAGCTCAATCTACTTAGGCGTTAATATCGACCATATTGCCACTCTACGTAATGCACGTGGTACTAAATACCCAGATCCAGTTCATGCTGCTGAGATCGCAGAGCGTGCAGGTGCTGACGGTATTACCATCCACCTACGTGAAGACCGTCGCCACATTCTAGATCGTGACGTTCGCATCCTACGTGAAACCATTCAAACTCGTATGAACCTTGAAATGGCAGTAACGGACGAGATGGTTGAGATTGCGCTACAAACTAAGCCTGAGTTCGTTTGTCTGGTTCCTGAAAAACGTGAAGAGTTGACAACAGAAGGTGGTCTGGACGTTGTCGGTCAACTTGAGAAAGTGAAAGCGGCAACGCAAAAGCTAACTGAAGCGGGCATCAAAGTTTCTCTATTCATCGATGCTGACCGTCAACAGATCGATGCGGCAAAAGCTTGTGGCGCTCCTTATATTGAGCTTCACACTGGTCACTACGCAGACGCGACAACAGAAGAAGATCAGCAAGATGAACTGAAGAAGATCGCAGCTGGCGCTAGCTACGCTGATGACCTAGGTATCATCGTAAACGCAGGTCACGGTCTGACTTACCACAACGTTGCACCAATCGCAGCACTGCCAGAAATCTACGAGCTAAACATCGGTCACTCGATCATTGGTCGTGCCGTTTTCGATGGTCTAGAAAAATCTGTGGCAGAAATGAAAGCCATTATGGTTGCGGCTCGTAAGTAATCAGATTAAAGCATGGCAATTTTAGGATTAGGCACTGACATCGCAGAGATTGAGCGCATTGAAAAAGCGCTCGGTCGTACTGGTGAACCATTCGCAAAGCGCATTTTGTCGCAAGATGAAATGATAAAGTTTGCTGAATTGAAGCAAAAAGGGCGTTACCTTGCGAAGCGTTTCGCAGTAAAAGAGGCGGCCTCAAAAGCGTTAGGAACTGGCATCGCAAAAGGCGTGACCTTCCATGATTTTACGGTTTCGAATGATGAGTTTGGTAAACCAGTATTGTCCCTATCCGGTGTGGCGAAGCAAATCGCCGAGTCGATGGGCGTCAATCATGTTCATCTGTCCATTTCGGATGAGCGTCATTACGCCGTTGCGACGGTGATTTTTGAATCCTAACTTAGCCTGATTACGGATTAATAACCGAATACGAAAAAGCCAGAGTCGATGCTCTGGCTTTTTTATTGCTCTGATTTATGACGTCATTCTCTACTGCTCAAGATAGAGTTTCGCGGTGCTAGTGACCTTTATCATCTCATCTTGCAGTTCAAACATTTCTGGCTCGATGTCTTCAATACTAGCCCCTGAGCGCAGCGCTTGTTCCAAGGTTGCACACAATGACTTCAATCTTGGCACACCGCAGTAAGAGCTGCTGCCGTGAAGTTTATGCACCACATGGATAAGGTCATCACGCGAGAAGTCTTCTTGCTCTAATGCTTGATCGACCACTTCTTCCACCTCAGGAATAAAATCAATCAGCATGCGCAGCATGTCTTTGGCTAAGTCTTCTTTGTTGGCACTTTGCTTTAACGCTGCTTGCCAGTCGATGATGACGTCTTGCTGTGGTTTTTCTGGTGCTGGTGGCGCAGTTTCCACAACAGGTTCGACATACGATGGCGCGATTTTGTCGACACTCTCAGTACAGGTATTTGGATTCCAATGAACCAAAACCTGTTGTAGTACATGCTCTTCAATTGGCTTGGTTAGGTAGTCATCCATACCCGCTGCCAGTAGTCGGTCACGTTCGCCCGCCATGGCATGCGCGGTTACCGCAATCACAGGGGTGTCTTTGTTCAGCTCTAGCTCTTTAATGTGCTGACAAGCCGTCACGCCGTCCATCAATGGCATTTGAATGTCCATGAAGATCAGATCGTATTTCTTCTCAGTCGCGAGATTCACCGCTTGCTGACCATTGCTGCACGCCGTTACTGTTTCTACTCGCTCTTTTAGTAGCGCAGAGATTAGTTTCAAGTTGGCCGGGTTATCATCAACCGCAAGTACCGTAAGTGGTAAGCGTTCATTCACCACAGGCTCAATTGGAGCAATTACCGCTTGTGGTGTTTCTACATGGTCCGTGATTAGGCTTTGTAGAAGCTTACGGCGTGATAATGGCTTGGTCAGACATTGGATCTGATGATCGTTCATCACTTGGTCTGCCAGTGCCAGTTCGGTACTCGGCGTACCCATGATTACACTCGGCGCCATGCGTTTGGCTTGCTCAATCCATGACGCTACCGATTGTTCGTCGTAGGTTTGGTTAGCGGCCAAGTTCAACAAGACGTAATCGTAGTTCTCGTCGTTTTCAGGCAGTGAAGAGCGGTAGGTTACCAGAATGCCTTCTTGGCTTAGGATCTGCTGTGTCACTGAGGCCGCTTGCATGTTTGGTTCAACCAACAGCAATTGCTTACCAGTTAGTAGTTCGACTTCAATCAGATCGCTCATTGGCATTTCAGTTGAGTGCAAGCGAACCGTAAACCAGAAGGTTGAACCTTGGTGTAGGCGACTGGTTAGACTTATTTCGCCGCCCATCTGGCTCACCAGTTTCTGGGTGATAACCAGACCCAGACCGGTACCGCCATAGCGACGTGAAATACTCGCATCCGCTTGGCTAAACGCTTGGAACAACTGCGCTTGCTGACGTTCAGAGATACCAATACCAGTATCGCGCACCATGAATTGCAATTCGACCGAATCACCGGATTGTGAGCGCATCTCAACGCTGATGTCGATGTTACCGCGCTCAGTAAACTTGATGGAGTTGCCGACCAAGTTAGTGAGGATTTGTTGGATACGAAGTGGGTCACCCACCAAGCCTTGCGGGATCTTCGGATCCACTTTCAAGGTGATTTCTAAACCTTTCTCGTGCGCGCTGGTAGCTTGTAGGTTGATTACTTCTTCTAGGCTCTCTCGGAATTCAAACGGAATGTTTTCCAGTGCTAGCTTACCGGCTTCTAGTTTCGAGAAGTCGAGGATGTCGTTGATGATGTTCAGTAGGTTGTTTGCCGACTTCTCAATGGTCTGCAAGTAATCCGTTTGGCTGTTCGAAAGCTGTGTTTTCAGCATTTGGCGGGTAAAGCCAATTACGCCATTCAATGGAGTACGAAGTTCGTGAGACATGTTCGCTAAGAATTCGGATTTCACACGTGCTGCTTCTTGGGCGCGCTTCTTGGCGATGTCCAACTCCACGTTTTGAATCTCTAGCTGTTCCAGAGTCTCACGCAAGTCTGATGTCGCTTGGTCTATACTGTGCTGCATCTCAACGTGGTATTCCGACAGCGAGACCGCCATGGCGTTGATACCGTTTTTCAGTTGGTCTAATTCACCGTGCATTTTGCCTTCGATACGCACATCAAGGTGACCACGACGAATACGGTCAACAACGTTCTTCATGTGCGTGATCGGCTGAGTAACGTCATGCATGAGGCGAGAGGCGAACACACTCGCGAGACCAAGACCGAGGATCAATACTAAGAACGCAGAGAACACTTCTTGGTATTGCTGCAATCGAAGTGACGAAAGATCCATTTCTACTGCGATGTAGCCGATGGCTTTTGTGCCCTGATTCTCATTTGAGAGCTCCGAAAGATAGTGACCTTCAGATAGAATCGGCACGCGCAGAATTAGCGAGTTATCGAAGATTTCTGAATTGCCTAATTGAGGGATAGGCTTATCCTTCGGGAACATCAGAGCTTCAAAATTGGGATGGAAGTTAGAAGTGACGAAAAGCTCATGATTTTCATCGAACACCGCGATACTACGAACCAGTTTCGAGTTTTTGCGATGGGCGTAACTGATAAGACGACGAACGGCTTCGCGACTTTCGGAAAGTAGGTGAGTTTCACTGGCAATCGCAAGCGGTTCGATGATGCTATTGCCTGTGGTGATAACTTGTTTCTCGAGGTCTTGGTAGCGGTTAAATGAGAAAAAGCCGCTCAGTAATAAACCAATAATGAGAGTGGGAGCGAGAGTTAGTGTAATTACACGTGCTCTTAAGCCATATCTGGTCATGTTATCTAATTACATCGGAGTCTGGATATGGGAAAATAACGCATTATTTCTCAAGCGCACGATAAAGCCTTGAGCAAAGAAGTGACGTCACCGGATAAACGGTAAGCATAATCAAGTCACTCGAATCACACAACGGCTGCAATCAAGAATAGTGAAGCAGTAGAGCAATTAGACACAAATCAGGCACAGAGCATGGCACGTATCTTTCAACCTAAAAAGAAAACGCAACTGAATACCCGCCACCAAGCGGTACAAGTGGAGCGTTTGGATCACCACGGCGCAGGCATTGCTTACCTTAAGAAGAAACCATTGTTTATTGATGGTGCGCTACCGGGTGAGGAAGTGGTAACCCAATTGGTGGAAGAAAAGAGCAAGTTCGCTCGTGGTAAGTTGATTAAAATCCTTAAACCGAGTGACGCTCGCGTGGAGCCATTTTGTCCGCACTACCATGAATGCGGTGGCTGTGACCTGCAGCATCTGAACTATGACCAACAATTGACGCACAAGCAGCAAACGCTTCGTCAGTTGATGAGAAAATTTGCCGGCAGTGATATCGAGTTGGATGCGCCGGTGTTGGGGGAGTCTCTTGGCTACCGTCGCCGTGCTCGTGTGAGCTTGTTCGTGGATAAAAAGACTCGTCAGTTGCACTTTGGTTTCCGCAAGAAACAGAGTAAACAAATCGCGCAAGTGACGGATTGTCCAGTGCTCGCACCTGAGTTGAATGTGCTATTGCCAGAAATCTACTCGACGTTAAAAGCGTTTAAGAAGCCAGAGCAACTTGGTCACGTAGAGTTGGTGCTAGGCGATAATGGTCCATGCATAACATTGCGTCATCTAAGCAAACTGACTGAAAAAGAAACCAACTCGTTGGTGGAATTGGCGAAGCGTCACAATGCATCGCTCTACTTGATGCCAGAAACCGATCAGCTTGATTTGATTGAAGGTGAAGTGCCTTTCTATCAAGAAGCGGGTGTCACCGTGCCATTTACGCCAAATAACTTTATTCAAGTGAACCAAACGGTAAACCAGAAAATGGTTGCTCAGGCAGTAGAGTGGTTAGACCCACAAAGTGATGAACGAGTGTTAGATTTGTTCTGTGGCTTGGGTAACTTCAGTTTACCTATCGCAAAACGTGCAAAACACGTGGTTGGCGTAGAAGGTGTGGCAGAAATGGTGGAAAAGGCGGCAAATAATGCATCTTTGAACCAAATCAATAACGCGCAATTTTATCACGCTAACCTTGAGCAGGATTTTGAAGGACAAGTTTGGGCGGCTGAACAATTCGACAAAGTGCTGCTTGATCCGGCACGCGCTGGCGCGAGTGGGATCATCGATCAAGTTTCTGCGCTTGGCGCACAGCGTGTAGTTTATGTTTCGTGTAATCCTGCTACCCTTGCAAGGGATAGCCAGAGCTTGCTGGAGCAAGGCTACCAATTAACCAGATTAGGTATGCTGGACATGTTCCCTCATACCAGCCATCTAGAATCGATGGCACTGTTTGAAAAGTCCTGATAATTGGGACTTTGTTGATCACTTACACGTGGTGGGTGGTCAATAAGCCAACGCTTAAAGCTTGGCACAAGAACTAACCTGGATGGTGTTAGTCAAACCACACAAATATAATAATTAGGATGATGAGATGGTTGCGGTAAGAAGCGCGCATTTAAACCAAGATGAACAGTTTGAACTTGAAAACTGGGTGGCTAGCCTAGGTCAAGAGAAGAACACAGCGAAACGCTTAACCGAAGTGTATCGTGATTGCCAATCGATTTTGGCGAACCACGAGCAGGCGGAGCTTTTGTTGTGGCGTGGACGAGAGATGATCGAAATCTTGATCACCTTGTCGATGGATAAAGCGACACTCGTCGCTGCGCAACTGTTCCCTTTGGTCTCAAGTGGTGCTTTTGATAGAGAACTCCTTGAGGAAAAATACAGCAAAGAAATCATTAAGCTGATCGATGGCGTCGATGAAATGGCGGCAATTGGTCAACTGAATGTAACAATGGATGGTGGTGCTGCCTCGTCTCAAGTAGATAACGTTCGTCGTATGCTGTTGGCCATGGTGGATGATTTCCGCTGCGTGGTCATCAAGCTGGCAGAACGTATTTGCAACCTGATTGAAGTAAAAAAAGCGCCGGACGAAGTTCGTCGTGCAGCGGCAAAAGAGTGTGCAAACATCTATGCGCCTCTGGCAAACCGCCTTGGTATTGGTCAGTTGAAGTGGGAAATCGAAGATTATGCCTTCCGCTACCAACAACCAGAAACCTACAAGCAAATCGCGAAGCAATTGGCTGAGCGTCGTATTGTCCGTGAACAATACATCAAAGACTTTGTCGACGACCTTACCCAAGAAATGACCGTATGCGGCATCAACGCAGAAGTCAGTGGTCGTCCAAAGCACATCTACAGTATCTGGCGCAAAATGCAGAAGAAGAGTCTAGCGTTTGATGAATTGTTTGACGTACGTGCGGTACGTATCATCGCTGACAAACTTCAAGACTGTTATGCCGCTCTAGGTGTGGTTCACACCAAATACAAACACTTACCAAGTGAGTTCGACGATTACGTTGCGAACCCGAAACCAAACGGTTACCAGTCTATCCATACCGTGATTCTTGGCCCTGAAGGCAAGACCATCGAGATCCAGATTCGTACTAAAGAGATGCACGAAGACTCGGAGCTAGGTGTTGCAGCGCACTGGAAGTACAAAGAAGGCGCAAGCAGCCGCAGCGGTTACGATGAGAAGATCACATGGCTACGTAAGCTACTGGATTGGCAAGAAGAGATGTCCGACTCTGGCGAGATGTTGGATGAGCTGCGTAGTCAGGTATTTGATGACCGCGTGTATGCCTTTACCCCACGCGGTGATGTCGTCGACCTACCGATGGGCGCAACCCCATTAGACTTCGCTTACCACATTCACTCAGAAGTGGGGCATCGTTGTATCGGTGCCAAAGTAGCGGGTCGTATCGTACCGTTCACTCATAAACTGCAAATGGGCGATCAGGTTGAAATCATCACCCAGAAAGAACCAAACCCTTCGCGAGACTGGTTAAACCCATCGCTAGGCTTTGTGACGTCAAGCCGAGCGCGTGCGAAGATCAACGCTTGGTTCCGTAAGCAAAGCCGTGAGAAGAACCTAGAAGCGGGTCGTGAAATTCTAGAACACGAACTGGCGAAAATCGGTGCAACACTGAAAGACGCTGATAACTACGCACTGAAACGCTTTAACGTTAATAGTGCTGATGAGTTGTATGTTGGTATTGGTAGTGGTGACTTACGTATTAACCAGATCATCAACCACATTAACGCATTGGTGAACAAACCGACCGCGGAAGAAGAAGACCAGCAAGCGCTAGAAAAACTGCAAGAAGCAGAAAGTCGCGCGCCAGCACAGAGTCGTCCGAAGAAAGATGCAGTCGTAGTAGAGGGCGTTGATAACTTAATGACGCACCTAGCGCGCTGTTGTCAGCCGATCCCTGGTGATGAAATCGCAGGTTACATCACCCAAGGTCGTGGTATTTCGGTCCACCGCAGTGACTGTGAGCAACTTGAGGAGCTTCGTCATCACGCACCAGAACGTATCATTGATACTGTTTGGGGTAGCGGCTTTGTCGGTTCTTACATCTTGACGGTTCGTGTTGAAGCAATGGAGCGCGGCGGTCTACTTAAAGACATCACAACGCTATTTGCGAACGAGAAAATCAAAGTCACCAGTATGAAGAGCCGCGTCGATTACCGCACGCAAATGTCGATCATGGACTTTGACCTTGAAGTGACCAACCTTGAAGTGTTCTCACGAGTTTCGAAGCGTGTTGAGCAAATTAAGGATGTAATGTCGGTGAAACGCTTAGGCTAATTTTTACGTCGTATTTGGCTTTCTAGCGGCGTTAGCTGCACTTATGTGGCCCAATCTCATAGGCAAGCTATGCTCATGGGTCTCATAAGCTTACTGCCTTGCCAGAAGAACCAACTACTTAGTAAAAACAGTTAGAAAACAAATTAAAGGTGAGTGGTTTTGACTGCTCACCTTTTTCTTTAGATAGAAAGGTTTAAAGGAACAGAAAATGAGTCATCCAATTGAACAGTTAGAACAAATCATGGCGAAGTTGCGTGACCCAAAAAGCGGTTGCCCTTGGGATTTAAAGCAGACCTTCGACACCATTGTTCCGCACACTATCGAAGAAACCTACGAAGTAGTGGATGCGATTCAAAACCGCGATTGGCCGAACTTGCAAGAAGAGTTGGGTGACTTATTGTTCCAAGTGATTTTCTACAGCCAAATGGCGAAAGAGCAGGGACTATTCGACTTTTCTGATGTGGTGGAAACCGTCAATGAGAAACTGACGCGTCGCCATCCACATGTTTTTTCAGAAGTAGAATTCGATTCTGAAGAAGCGATTAACGCAAACTGGGAAGCAGAAAAAGCCAAAGAGAAAGCGCAAGTAGGCAAAGCTGAAGAAAGTATTCTAGACTCAATACCAAACTCTCTACCTGCGCTTTCGCGTGCTACAAAGATCCAGAAAAAGTGCGCGAAATTTGGTTTCGATTGGGACTCGCTTGGCCCTGTCGTCGGAAAAGTGCAGGAAGAAATTGAAGAGGTGATGGAAGAAGCGCTTCAAATTACTCCGGATGAGGAAAAAGTCGAACTTGAATTAGGCGATCTTTTATTTGCTACCGTGAACCTGTCTCGTCACCTAGGGAAAGACCCTGAAGTGGCACTGGCAAAAGCCAACTTAAAGTTCTCGAAACGCTTTAAAGGCGTGGAAACTAAAGTTGCAGCGCACGGTAAGCAGCTCACAGACTTTACTCTAGATGAACTCGATTCAATGTGGGATGAAGTGAAACGAGAAGAGCAAAGCTGAAATTGCATGAATACTCGACTTTGATTTGAAGCAAAAAATAAAAAATTACGGTGTGATAGATTTCACGTTGTGGCGGTTAGGAGCTTCTGGTATATTTACGTCCCGTCCAGAAGCACTCCATTTCCCTCATTCAACCAATTTCAGGTTAAACATGACGACAAATTACATTTTTGTTACTGGCGGGGTTGTATCCTCTCTAGGTAAAGGTATTGCAGCAGCATCTCTTGCAGCTATTCTAGAAGCTCGTGGTCTAAAAGTGACTATGATGAAGCTTGACCCTTACATCAACGTTGATCCAGGCACAATGAGCCCAACTCAACACGGTGAAGTGTTCGTTACGGAAGATGGCGCAGAGACTGACCTTGACCTTGGTCACTACGAGCGTTTCATCCGCACCAAGATGACTAAGCGTAACAACTTCACTGCTGGTCGTGTTTATGCAGACGTACTACGTAAAGAACGTCGCGGCGATTACCTAGGTGCAACCATTCAGGTTATCCCTCACATCACTAACGCTATCAAAGACCGCGTAATCGCAGGTTCTGAAGGCCATGATGTTGCTATCGTTGAAGTCGGTGGTACGGTAGGTGATATCGAATCACTACCATTTATGGAAGCTATCCGTCAGCTTGCTGTAGAACTAGGCCGTGAACGCGCAATGTTCATGCACCTAACGCTAGTTCCTTACCTAGCAGCTGCAGGTGAAGTGAAAACTAAGCCAACTCAGCACTCTGTTAAAGAGCTGCTATCTATCGGTATCCAACCAGATATTCTTGTTTGCCGCTCTGATCGTATGATCCCAGCGAACGAGCGTAAGAAAATTGCGCTATTCTGTAACGTTCCTGAGAAAGCGGTAATCTCAATGAAGGACGTAGATTCAATCTACAAGATCCCTCAACTTGTTAAGTCTCAAGGTCTAGATGACCTAGTTTGTGCTCGCTTTGGTATCAACGCACCAGAAGCTGACCTGTCTGAATGGGAACAGGTTATCTATGAAGAAGCGAACCCAACTGGCGAAGTAACTATCGGTATGGTCGGTAAATACATCGAACTACCAGATGCTTACAAGTCAGTAAACGAAGCACTTAAACACGCAGGCTTGAAAAACCGTCTAAACGTCACAATTAAATACGTAGACTCTCAAGATGTTGAGACGAAAGGCGTAGAAGTACTTGAAGGTCTAGATGCAATCCTAGTACCTGGTGGCTTCGGTGACCGTGGTATCGAAGGTAAGATTCGCGCAGCACAATACGCTCGTGAAAACAAAGTACCTTACCTAGGTATCTGTCTAGGCATGCAAGTAGCACTTATCGAATACGCGCGTAACGTAGCGGGTATGGAAGGTGCACATTCAACAGAATTTAACAAAGACACTAAATACCCTGTGGTAGGTTTGATCACTGAATGGGTAGACGGCGAAGGTAAAGTTGAAGAACGTACTGAAACGTCTGACCTAGGTGGTACGATGCGTCTTGGTTCACAGCTATGTCACCTAGAGAAAGGTACGAAAGCTCGTGAACTATACGGTAACGCGACAATTCATGAGCGTCACCGTCACCGTTACGAAGTAAACAACAATCTTCGTCCGCAAATCGAAAAAGCAGGTCTGAAAGTATCTGGCCTATCAGCGGACAAGAAACTAGTGGAAATGATTGAGAACCCAGCTCACCCATGGTTTGTAGCGGCTCAATTCCACCCAGAATTCACCTCGACGCCTCGCGATGGTCACCCACTATTCGCAGGTTTCGTTAAAGCTGCTGGCCAAAACGCTCGCGGCGAATTCGAGAAGTAAAAGGATACGGGCAGCGGCAAAGGTTGTACTGCTGCCCTTTAAAATTGACATTTATATTTGAAACGAGAGGAAACATTAATGTCTAAGATCGTTAAAGTTCTAGGTCGTGAAATCATCGACTCACGTGGTAACCCAACTGTAGAAGCTGAAGTACACCTAGAAGGCGGTTTCGTAGGTATGGCAGCAGCTCCATCTGGCGCATCTACTGGTTCTCGCGAAGCTCTTGAGCTACGTGACGGTGACAAAGCACGTTTCCTAGGTAAAGGTGTTCTTAAAGCTGTTGAAGCTGTAAACGGCGCAATCGCTGAAGCTCTAGTTGGCAAAGACGCTAAAGACCAAGCTGCAATCGACGCAGTAATGATCGAACTAGACGGCACTGAAAACAAATCTAAGTTCGGTGCGAACGCTATCCTAGCTGTTTCTCTAGCAAACGCTAAAGCTGCAGCAGCAGCTAAAGGCATGCCTCTATACGAGCACATCGCTGAGCTAAACGGCACAGCTGGTCAGTTCTCTATGCCTCTACCAATGATGAACATCATCAACGGTGGTGAGCACGCAGACAACAACGTTGACATCCAAGAGTTCATGATCCAACCAGTTGGTGCTAAGACTCTTAAAGAAGGTCTACGTATCGGTGCTGAAGTATTCCACAACCTAGCTAAAGTTCTTAAGTCTAAAGGCTACAGCACTGCAGTTGGTGACGAAGGTGGTTTCGCTCCTAACCTTAAGTCTAACGCTGAAGCTCTAGAAGTTATCGCAGAAGCTGTTGCAGCTGCTGGTTACGAACTAGGTAAAGACGTTACTCTAGCTATGGACTGTGCTGCATCTGAGTTCTTCGACAAAGAAGCTGGCATCTACAACATGAAAGGCGAAGGTAAAACTTTCACTTCTGAAGAGTTCAACCACTACCTAGCTGAGCTAGCTAACCAATTCCCAATCGTTTCTATCGAAGACGGTCTAGACGAGTCTGATTGGACTGGCTTCAAGCACCAAACTGAACTACTAGGTGACAAGCTTCAACTAGTAGGTGACGACCTATTCGTTACTAACACTAAGATCCTTGCTGAAGGTATCGAGAAAGGCGTTGCTAACTCTATCCTTATCAAGTTCAACCAAATCGGTTCTCTAACTGAGACTCTAGCTGCAATCAAGATGGCTAAAGACGCAGGTTACACAGCAGTAATCTCTCACCGTTCTGGCGAAACTGAAGATGCAACTATCGCTGACCTAGCGGTAGGTACAGCTGCAGGTCAAATCAAAACTGGTTCTATGAGCCGTTCTGACCGTGTTGCTAAGTACAACCAACTAATCCGTATCGAGGAAGCTCTAGGTGAGCGCGCTCCTTTCAACGGTCTTAAAGAAGTTAAAGGTCAAGCTTAATTCTTAATTGAATTAACCGCTTAACTTAAAGCTTTTGAAAACGCCTCGCACTTGCGGGGCGTTTTTTTATATGACGGAAGCTCTAAGTGAGCGCGCTCCTCCATGTTTCAAGGAAGCGGTCTCAAAGAAGTTAAAGGTCAAGCTTAATCCTTAACTGGGTTAACGGCTTAACTTAAAGCTCTTAAAGACAACCTGCCTTGGCGGGGTGTTTTTGTATCTGACATATGGGAACGCTTCGCTTCGAAAGGTGCGAGTGGACTTGGCTCTTCGAGGCAGTTCACTCGGATATATGAGAACAGGCTTTGCTTTTTGATGTCTTTCGCTTACGTTCATTTGTCATTCGATAGAACGAGGAGGGAGAGAGTAGGGAAGTCTCTTTGTTTCATTTTGCTGCTTTTTTCCTGTAAGGAGCGTGTGAGTCTCTTTTTCTGCCCTAGAGCCAACCACGCATTTATGCTATATATGTCACCTTATCTAATCCCTTCCGGTACAGAATGTTAGCAACGATATGCGAATCTTTGTTATAGCCCTTACGTTACTGTTTGGCTGGCTTCAATATACCCTCTGGTTTGGCAAAAACGGGGTGTCTGACTACTACACAGTAGAAGATGAAATTGAAGTGCAGCAGCAAGTAAACAGCAAGCTGCAAGCTCGTAATAACGAGATGTTCGCTGAGATTGATGACTTACGACAAGGCCTTGATGCGATCGAAGAACGTGCGCGTCACGAACTTGGTTTGGTCAAAGATGGCGAAACCTTCTACCGAATCGTAGGTGAGGATGAACAATAAGATGTTGGCTACTTCACCATCTCATATTGCTATCGTGCCAGCTGCTGGCGTCGGTAGTCGAATGAAGGCAGACCGTCCAAAACAGTACTTGTTGATTGACGGCAAAGCGGTATTGGAACATACCGTGGAAAAACTGCTTTCTCACCCAAAAATTTCTAAGGTTGTCGTAGCGATTACTGACGGTGACCCATACTACCCTGAACTGTCCATTGCCCAGCACCCAGACGTGATTCGTGTGGCTGGTGGTAAAGAAAGGGCAGATTCTGTGCTTTCAGGGCTAAACTATGTAAGAACACATCTTGAGAGCGAGTGGGTTTTAGTTCACGACGCAGCAAGGCCATGTGTACTCACATCCGATATTGACCATTTGATCGACGTTTGTAGCGCACACCCAACAGGTGGCATCCTTGCCTCTCCAGTGAGAGACACAATGAAGCGAGCAAACGCAGCACAAGATATTGATCATACGGTAGATAGAGAAGCATTGTGGCATGCACTAACCCCACAAATGTTTAAAACTCAGCAGCTTACTCAAGCACTGGCTGACGCATTAGAACAAGGTGCAACCATCACTGATGAAGCCTCGGCTTTGGAATGGTTAGGCGAAAAGCCGGCACTTGTTCAAGGGAATGCGAATAATATAAAAATTACTCAGCCAGAAGATCTTGCGTTAGCCGAGTTTTATCTAAGCCGTGAGCGCGGCGAATAAAGAAAGGATAGAAAATGATTCGAATTGGTCATGGTTTCGACGTACATAAATTCGGCGGTGAAGGTCCGGTAATCATCGGTGGTGTAGCGATTCCTTACGAACAAGGTTTGATTGCTCATTCTGATGGTGATGTCGCACTACATGCGTTGAGTGATGCTTTGTTAGGAGCGATCGCAGCGGGTGACATTGGTCGCCACTTCCCTGATACGGATGACAAATGGAAAGGCGCGAATAGCCGTGAATTATTGAAAGACGTATACCGTCGAGTCAAAGAACAAGGCTACCGACTTGGTAATGCTGACATCACTATCATTGCACAAGCGCCTAAGATGGCTCCGTACATTGAAGCCATGTGCGCAGCGATTGCCGAAGACTTGGAAACCGACATTAACAACATTAACGTAAAAGCGACGACGACAGAACGTCTTGGTTTTACTGGACGCAAAGAAGGCATTGCAACGGAAGCGGTTGTACTTCTGTTTAAGCAATAACTAGCAATTTGCTCCTCTAAGCTGTGATATCAGCGGAAACACATCATGTCAGACATTTTATCTTCATTGGCTTACCTAACAGGTAAGCCAGTTGCATCTGCAAAAATCAAAGCGCAACCAGAGCACTTTCAGGTTCGCGAAGATTTAGGTTTTGCCTTTACGGGTGAAGGCGAGCACTTAATGGTTCGTATCCGTAAAACCGGTGAGAACACCAGCTTTGTTGCTAACGAGTTAGCTAAAGCCTGTGGTGTTAAGTCGAAAGACGTCAGCTGGGCAGGTCTTAAAGACCGTCATGCTGTGACTGAACAGTGGCTAAGCGTGCATTTACCAAAAGGTGAAACACCAGACTTTTCAGCATTTTTGGCGCAATACCCGAGCATCGAAATCCTTGCAACGGATCGTCACAACAAAAAACTGCGTCCTGGTGACTTAGTAGGGAACGAGTTCGTGGTTACTTTGTCTGAAGTGACAGATGTTGCGGATGTTGAGCAACGTCTTGAAAAAGTGAAACAAGTGGGTGTGCCAAACTACTTTGGTAGTCAGCGTTTTGGTAACGATGGCAACAACCTTGAAGAAGCACGTCGATGGGGACGCGAGAACGTTCGTACCCGCAACCAAAACAAGCGCAGCATGTATTTGTCGGCGGCTCGCTCGTGGATCTTCAACCGCATCGTTTCAGCTCGCCTAGAGAATGGTGTGTTTGATAAGTTTATCGACGGTGATGTGGCGCAGACAGCTTCTGGCACTCAGTTTGTTGATGCAAGTAACATGGCAGATCTACAAGCACAGTTTGCTCAAGGTGAAGTGGCGATCACTGCTGCACTGGCAGGCGATAACGCACTACCGACTCAAGCGGATGCGCTAACCTTAGAGCAACCGTTCTTAGATGAAGAACCAGATTTGATGGCACTGATTCGCGGTAACCGTATGCGTCATGACCGCCGTGATATCGCACTCAAGCCACAAGACTTAGCTTGGACTGTCGATGGTAACAATATCACAATGACGTTCTCGCTGGATGCGGGCTCCTTTGCGACTTCAATCGTGCGCGAATTGGTTATCGAAGAAAAGGTAGAAAGAGAATATTAATGGAAATGGATTCACACAACGCGAAGCCATTAAGAATACTGCTCAGTAATGATGACGGTGTTCATGCTCAGGGAATTCATGCGCTTGCTGATGAGCTAAGAAGCATTGCTGAAGTGACAATTGTAGCACCAGACAGAAACCGTTCAGGTGCTTCTAACTCGCTAACGTTGGAGCAGCCACTACGCGTTACTGAGATTGCGCCGAAAACCTTCTCTGTGCAGGGGACGCCAACTGACTGTGTCCACTTCGCGCTGAATGAGTTGATGAAAGATGACCTGCCAGACCTCGTGCTGTCAGGCATCAATCATGGTGCCAACTTAGGTGACGACGTGCTGTACTCTGGTACAGTCGCTGCGGCGATGGAAGGGCACTTCCTTGGTGTACAGGCCATTGCTTTCTCCCTCGTCGGCAAACAGCATTTTGAGTCTGCTGCGAAAGTTGCGCGTCAGCTGGTTGAGCAACACTTGGTTCGTCCGATCCCAACTAACCGTTTATTGAATGTAAACGTGCCCGATCTTCCATTTGAAGAGCTTGGTGAGATTGAAGTGACTCGCTTAGGTGCTCGTCATCACGCTGAGAATATGATCAAGCAGAAAGATCCGCGCGGACATGATATTTATTGGCTCGGCCCTCCGGGTAAAGAGCAAGATGCTGGTATTGGTACGGACTTTTACGCGATTGAACATGGCTTTGTTTCAATCACGCCGCTACAAGTCGACTTAACAGCTCATGAGTCATTACGTGCAATGGATAGTTGGTTAAAGGAAGAGAATTAATGAGTAACCCACATGCTGACAGGTTGATAGCGTTTCTTATCTCCAGTGGCATCAGTGATCAACGCGTGTTGGATGCAATTTATCGTTTGCCACGTGAGAGCTTTGTCTCACAAGCGATGATGCACCAAGCATACGACAACAATGCGTTGCCGATTGGTCAGGGACAAACTATTTCTCAACCTTACATCGTCGCGAAAATGACAGAACTGTTGGATCTAAAGTCGAACAGCAATGTATTAGAAATTGGTACCGGCTCAGGTTACCAAACCGCTGTCCTCGCTCAAATTGTCGATCATGTTTATTCCGTTGAACGCATCAAATCCTTGCAATGGGATGCGAAGCGCCGTCTGAAGCAACTCGATATTTATAATGTATCGACTAAACATGGTGATGGTTGGCTTGGTTGGGAAGGCAAAGGTCCTTTCGATGCGATTATCGTCACTGCCGCCGCGGAGAGTGTTCCCCAAGCACTTTTATCGCAGCTAAAAGAAGGCGGAAAGATGGTCATTCCGGTGGGTGACGATGAGCAACAACTATTAAAAATTGAACGTCAGGGTGAACAATATCTGTCGACCGTGGTAGAAATGGTAAGATTTGTGCCACTAGTTGCAGGTGATTTAGCTTAAAGGTTAAAGACTAGGTGAAGAAGTTATTACATCGTTTTGTTATTAGCTGTTTGTTGGCTGCGGGACTTGTTGGTTGCGCGGCTCATTCACCTGCACCTGTTTCAAGCCTAAATAAAGATTACTCGACGGTTGAGCGTGGCAGTTATAGAGGGAGTTATTACGAAGTAAAGAAAGGTGATACCCTTTATTTTATAGCCTACGTCACAGATAAGAATGTAAATGATCTAGTTCGTTACAATGAATTGTCTGCTCCTTACACGATTTTTCCGGGCCAGAGGTTGAAACTTTGGGCTCCGAAATATGTGGCCCCTAAATATGGCCACAAAGTGGAACCCGTTGTCGCTCCTGTAGTTGCAGCAAAACCTGCTCCGGTGACTAAAACATCAACAACGTCAAAGGCGTCAAATTCAAGTAAAAGCTCTACTCAGAAACCTAAGACAACTACGACTCAGGTTGCACAAAAACAGCCGCCAAAGAAGGTTGAACAATCCAAACCAAAGGAGTATGTTGGGTCAAAAGGTAATCAGAATGTTAAACCGAAACCGCCAACAACCACCGCGAAAAATGAAAAAGTCTCGAAATGGTTATGGCCGACAAAAGGGAGAGTAATCAGTAACTTCTCAGCGGGAGAACAAGGAAATAAAGGTATCGACATCGCGGGACAGCGTGGTCAACCTATCGTTTCAACCGCAGCTGGCACCGTCGTTTATTCGGGTAATGCGCTACGAGGTTATGGCAACCTAATTATAGTGAAGCATAACGACAATTATTTAAGCGCATACGCACACAACGACAGACTGCTGGTATCAGAAGGACAAAGTGTTAAGAGCGGACAAAAAATAGCAACCATGGGTAGTTCAGGTGCTAAATCCGTAAAACTACATTTTGAAATTCGTTATCAAGGTAAATCAGTGAATCCAAAGCGCTATTTACCGTAAAACTTTGAATAACAACTTGCGACATCATTTAGCGGCATATTGAGTTGTCATGTCTTGCTAACTCGCCAGGGGGAGGCGTTATGAGTATCAGCAACACAGTAACCAAAGTTGAAGAGTTCGACTACGACAATGCACAATCGGAAGGCATTTCAAACGAACCTGCAAAAACATCTACTGGAACCAAATCAGCGGCGCGCGAAGAATTTGACGCGAGCAGTAAGAGCTTAGACGCAACACAGCTCTACTTGGGCGAAATTGGTTTCTCACCACTACTCACTGCAGAAGAAGAAGTACTTTATGCTCGACGTGCGCTGCGTGGCGATGAAGCTGCTCGCAAACGTATGATCGAAAGTAACTTGCGTCTTGTAGTGAAGATCTCTCGTCGATACAGCAACCGTGGTCTTGCGCTTCTTGATCTTATTGAAGAAGGTAACCTAGGTTTGATCCGTGCGGTCGAGAAGTTCGATCCAGAACGCGGTTTCCGTTTTTCAACTTACGCGACGTGGTGGATTCGCCAAACGATCGAACGTGCGTTGATGAACCAAACTCGTACGATCCGTCTGCCAATTCATGTGGTTAAAGAGCTGAACATTTATCTGCGTACTGCGCGTGAACTTTCTCAGAAGCTCGACCATGAACCAACAGCAGAAGAGATCGCTGCACAGTTAGATATCCCAGTAGAAGACGTAAGCAAAATGCTTCGCCTCAACGAGCGCATCAGTTCTGTTGACACACCAATCGGTGGTGACGGCGAGAAAGCGCTATTGGATATCATTCCTGATGCAAACAACTCGGATCCTGAAGTTTCCACTCAAGACGATGACATCAAATCTTCATTGATCCATTGGCTAGAAGAGCTGAATCCAAAACAGAAAGAAGTGCTGGCACGTCGTTTTGGTCTGCTTGGTTATGAGCCATCAACGCTTGAAGAAGTGGGACGTGAAATTGGTCTAACACGCGAACGTGTTCGTCAGATCCAAGTGGAAGGTTTGCGTCGACTACGCGAGATCTTGATTAAGCAAGGTCTGAACATGGAAAACTTGTTCAACGTAGAAGATGATTAGGTAGAAGTGCTGTAGAGGCGAGTTCAGAATAAACAAAAGGCTATGGGTGACCATAGCCTTTTTGCTTTTTACTGTGTCAGTACAGAAACTAGAGCATCTTCTTCAAGCGATATAACTCTTCCAGTGCCTGACGCGGCGTTAGATCGTCAGGATCGATGTTCGACAATGCTTGTTCAACATCACTAGGTTCAGGGATCAGACTGAGTTGGTTTGCCACATCAACAGTACTCGGACGAGGTGAGTCAGTTCCTTGACCTAATTGTTCAAGCTGAGACAGTTTGTGACGCGCATTCTTGATGACTGGTTTTGGAACACCCGCTAAACCAGCAACCGCTAGACCATAAGACTTGCTTGCCGCGCCTTCTTGTACCGCGTGCATAAAGGCAATGCTGTCACCGTGCTCTACCGCATCAAGGTGAACATTGGCTAGATTTGGCAGTAAGTTTGGCAGCTCAGTCAGTTCGAAGTAGTGGGTTGCGAATAGCGTCATTGCCCCAATCTGAGTTGCAAGCCATTCCGCACTTGCCCATGCCAAAGACAGGCCATCGTAAGTACTGGTACCGCGACCGATCTCATCCATCAGAACCAAGCTGTTCTTGGTAGCATTGTGAAGAATGTTGGCTGTTTCAGTCATTTCTACCATGAAGGTTGAACGGCCAGATGCCAAATCATCAGATGCACCGATACGGGTAAAGATGCGATCCAAAGAACCGATATGAGCTGATTCTGCAGGTACGTATGAACCAATGTGAGCCATCAAAGCAATCAACGCAGTCTGGCGCATATAGGTCGATTTACCGCCCATGTTTGGACCGGTGATGATCAGCATCTTACGGTTTGAGCTTAGCTCAATAGGGTTCGCGATAAATGGTTCGCTTGTCACTTGCTCCACGACAGGGTGACGACCTGCTTGAATGCTAATGCCTGCTTCTTTGTCCAATGTTGGGCGACAGTAATCAAGTGAATCTGCACGCTCGGCTAGGTTTTGTAGTACGTCCAACTGAGAAATCGCCGAAGCAAGGTTTTGCATCTTCTCAAGGTTTGGCATCAACAAATCAAACAGCTCTTCCCACAGTTTTTTCTCAACTGCTAGCGCTTTTGACTTAGAGTTTAGTACCTTGTCTTCGTGTTCTTTCAGCTCAGGAATGATGTAGCGTTCTGCGTTTTTCAGCGTTTGGCGACGTACATAGTGTGGTGGAACCAAATGGCTTTGACCACGACTAACCTGAATGAAGAAACCGTGTACGGCGTTGTAGCCAACTTTTAGGGTGTCGATACCATGACGTTCACGCTCGTCTGCTTCAAGTTTTTCAAGATACTCGGTTGCGCCGTCTGCAAGCTTTCGCCATTCGTCCAGCTCAGCGTTGTAGCCCTCTGCAATCACACCACCTTCGCGAATAACCACTGGTGGGTTTTCTTTGATTGCGCGCTCAAGTAAGTCACATACCTCGTCCATTGGTGCAGCAAATTGAGCCAGCTTTTTAAGGTATGGGTGAGCTAGAGAAGAAGTGACTGCTTCCAACTCTGGCAATTGCTGCATCGCATGGCGTAGACGAGCCATATCGCGCGGGCGTGCCGAGCGAAGCGCCAAACGAGCAAGGATACGTTCAATATCACCAATCTGCTTGAAGATCGGTTGAATGTCGGTAAACAAGCTTTGGTCTTTGATTTCACCAATTGCATCAAGACGGTTGTTGAGAGTATCGACGCAGCGCATCGGCTGATGCAACCAACGTTTCAGCATACGGCTGCCCATTGGGGTCGCACAGTGATCGAGCACTTCAGCTAGCGTGTTATCAGTGCCGCCTGACAGGTTTTGCGTCAGCTCTAAGTTGCGACGTGTTGCGGCATCAAGAATGACTGAGTGATCTTGGCGATCAAACGTTAACGAACGAATGTGCGGTAGGGCAGTACGCTGAGTATCTTTCACGTACTGGATCAAACAACCCGCAGCACACAGGCCCAATGAAGCGTGCTCAACACCAAAGCCTACTAAATCGCGCGTACCAAATTGTTGGTTCAACTGCTGCTTAGCGGTATCGAGCTCAAATTCCCAGACCGGGCGACGACGGTTACCGTTTCGGCTAGACATGAGGTGAACTGCTTCAAAATCTTCAGGGAAGAGTAATTCGCGAGGTGCCGTGCGCTGCAACTCAGCAGCCATTGCTTCTTCGGTTTCTGGCTCGACTAGTTGGAAACGACCCGAAGTCACATCCAATGTCGCGTAACCGAACTTACCATTGTGTTGGTAAATTGCTGCAATCAGGTTGTCGATACGCTCAGACAACAGTGCTTCGTCGGTCACCGTACCTGGAGTGACGATACGCACTACTTTACGCTCAACCGGACCTTTGCTTGTCGCTGGGTCACCAATCTGTTCACAGATCGCAACAGACTCACCTAGTTGAACAAGTTTAGCCAGATAACCTTCAACAGCGTGGAATGGGACGCCAGCCATAGGAATTGGTTCACCTGCCGATGCGCCGCGTTTGGTCAACGAGATATCTAACAATTGAGATGCACGTTTTGCATCGTCGTAGAAGAGTTCGTAGAAGTCGCCCATGCGATAGAACAGCAAGATTTCTGGGTTCTCAGCCTTTAGCTTGAGATATTGCTGCATCATCGGAGTATGTTTTTGTTCAGCTTTCACAGGTAAGTACTTTTGTTTATTTCCGTAGCGGCTTAGGATACGTGAATCCCTATCAAGTAAAAAGAGACAAAGGGCATTTTTGGCTATGGAAAGAGCAACAAAATTGAGTGCCGATCTCGGCGCATTATTGGCTAAGCATGGACATGTTTTAACCACCGCAGAATCATGCACGGGTGGCGGTGTCGCAACCGCTATTACTGACATTGCTGGTAGTTCTGCGTGGCTTGATCGCGCGTTCGTTACTTATAGTAATGAAGCCAAAATGGAGATGCTTGGTGTACAAGCTTCAACGTTAGAAGCGCACGGTGCAGTGAGTGAGCCTGTTGTGATTGAAATGGTGCAGGGCGCAATTAAAAACTCCAACGCAACCATCGGCGTATCCATCAGTGGTATCGCTGGCCCGGGAGGAGGCAGTGAAGAGAAACCTGTCGGAACGGTCTGCTTTGCTTTTGCTGATAATCAAAATTGGCAGCAAGTCGAAACCATGCATTTTACTGGTGACCGTGCAGAAGTTCGCAAAAAAGCAGTCGAGCATGCACTGACTCAATTGCATCAACATCTGATTTAGAATTTGTGAAATTGTCTTAGCCCAGCGTTGATAAGGGCTAGAGCAAATCACAGCTGTAGGTCAGCCAAATTTTTTTCATACAGGTATAGACACTGTATGAATCAACAGTATAATGACTTTCATTGCTGAGCAGTTCTTCTGCTTAAGAAAAATGAATTACTATTCGTCGCCCAAAGAAGATGAATAAATCGGAGAAAGTAATGGACGAGAACAAACAGAAAGCGCTCGCCGCTGCGCTAGGTCAAATTGAAAAGCAATTCGGTAAAGGCTCTATCATGCGCCTTGGTGATAACCGCGCAATGGACGTAGAAACCATCTCAACGGGTTCTCTTTCTCTTGATATCGCTTTGGGTGCTGGTGGTCTACCAATGGGTCGTATCGTAGAAATCTACGGTCCAGAATCTTCAGGTAAAACAACGCTAACTCTTGAACTTATTGCTGCTGCGCAACGTGAAGGCAAAACTTGTGCGTTTATCGATGCAGAGCACGCTCTAGATCCTGTGTACGCAAAGAAACTTGGCGTTGATATCGATGCACTATTGGTTTCTCAGCCAGACACTGGTGAGCAAGCGCTAGAAATCTGTGACGCACTTGCACGCTCTGGTGCGATTGACGTTATGGTTGTCGACTCAGTTGCAGCACTAACACCAAAAGCAGAGATCGAAGGCGAAATGGGCGACAGCCACATGGGTCTTCAAGCACGTATGCTTTCTCAAGCGATGCGTAAGCTAACGGGTAACCTAAAGCAATCTAACTGTATGTGTATCTTCATCAACCAAATCCGTATGAAGATTGGTGTGATGTTCGGTAACCCAGAAACAACAACAGGTGGTAACGCACTTAAGTTCTACGCTTCTGTTCGTCTAGATATCCGTCGTACTGGCGCAATCAAAGAAGGTGACGAAGTAGTAGGTAACGAAACGCGCATCAAAGTTGTTAAGAACAAGATTGCTGCACCGTTTAAAGAAGCAAACACGCAAATCATGTACGGCCAAGGCTTCAACCGTGAAGGCGAACTGATTGATCTAGGCGTGAAGCACAAGCTAGTTGAAAAAGCGGGTGCATGGTACAGCTACCAAGGCGACAAGATTGGCCAAGGTAAAGCAAACGCTTGTAACTACCTACGCGAAAACCCAGAAATCGGTAAGACTATCGATACTAAACTGCGTGAAATGCTACTTTCACCAGCACTACCTGAAGCACCAGAATCAGGTGAAAAATCAGAGCAAGAAGAAGAGTTTTAAGCTTCTGATTGAATCATATTGAACAAAGCCCTGCTATGCGGGGCTTTGTTGTATCTGCTGAAATCAAAAAACAAAGGCTAGGTTAATATCAATTAGGGTAGGCAAGCGATCAGAACTAGCGCGTTGGTAAGCTAGAGTGAGCGGTTATTTACTTGCGATTGTTATAAAGCCTGTACAGCAAAAACAGTTTTAGGATCACCATGTACCAAAAGCGTCAAGCACCGACTCTATCTAGCAAAGAAGCGGCTATCCAATTATTGAGCCGTCGAGATCATGGGCAATACGAGTTATACCAAAAGCTGGCTCTAAAAGGGTATGAAGAGGCTGACATCGAAGCGGCCATTAATTTTTGTCTCGACCACAACTATTTAGATGACCTGCGTTACGCCAAAAGCCAAGTGCGCCAACATGTTTACAAAGGTCACGGTGAGCGCCGTATTCGTCAAGAATTGAATCAAAAGCGTGTGGCAGAATCCATCATTGATATGGCGATGGCAGAAGAGCCCCAAGATTGGTTTGAACTGGCAAGAATGGCTGCTGAGAAGAAATTCAAAGGAATAAAAGCCAAAGACCAGAAAGAGTACGCTAAACAGGTGCGATTTCTGCAATATCGTGGCTACAGTTTTGACCAAATCAGCTACGCGCTGAGCTTTGAGGACGAAGATTAACGGTCAGTCGTTCGCACTGTTTTTTGTTTTGCTTCAAATTTTTTCTTCTAATGCCTCTTTTCCGCAAGAAAACTAGTCGTAGCTGATTGCATGATCTACAATACGGCAAAATTCTAACTCGACTATTTTCAGGAAGAGCTGCATGTACATGAGCACTGATGAGGTTCGTAACGCGTTCCTCAAGTTCTTTGAGAGCAAAGGACACCAAATCGTAGAAAGTTCATCGTTAGTTCCACATAACGACCCAACCCTGCTGTTCACAAACGCGGGTATGAACCAATTTAAAGATTGTTTCTTAGGCTTAGAAAAACGAGCCTACACTCGAGCGACTACGGCTCAACGTTGTGTACGTGCTGGTGGTAAACACAACGACCTGGAAAACGTTGGCTTCACTGCTCGTCACCACACGTTCTTTGAAATGCTAGGTAACTTCAGCTTTGGCGATTATTTCAAAGAAGACGCTATTGCTTTCGCTTGGGAATTCCTAACAGTAACCCTTAAGCTGCCAGCAGACCGTCTACTTGTAACCGTTTACGAGACAGACGACGAAGCATTCGATATCTGGAACCAAAAAGTAGGTGTTCCAGCAGACCGCATTATTCGCATCGGCGACAAGAAAGGTGGTAAACCATACGAGTCAGATAACTTCTGGCAAATGGGTGACACAGGTCCTTGTGGTCCATGTACTGAAATCTTCTACGATCACGGTGAGCACATCTGGGGTGGCCGTCCTGGCACACCTGAAGAAGATGGTGACCGTTTCATCGAGATCTGGAACAACGTATTCATGCAGTTCAACCGTCACGCAGACGGCACTATGGAACCGCTACCAAAACCATCGGTAGATACTGGTATGGGTATCGAGCGTATCTCTGCAATCATGCAAGGCGTTCACTCAAACTACGAAATCGATGTATTCCAAGCTCTTATCAAAGCTGCTGCTGAAGTGATTGGTTACGAAGACCTATCAAACCAATCGCTACGCGTTATCGCTGACCACATCCGTTCATGTTCATTCCTGATCGTTGATGGCGTTATGCCTTCAAACGAAGGCCGCGGTTACGTTCTACGTCGTATCATCCGTCGTGCAGTTCGTCACGGTAACAAGCTGGGCGCACAAGGTGCATTCTTCCACAAACTGGTTGGTGTACTAGCGGAAATCATGGGTACGGCTGGTGAAGAACTGAAGCGTCAACAAGCTGTGGTTGAAAAAGTACTGCGTATCGAAGAAGAAAACTTCGGTCGTACACTTGAGCGCGGTATGGCGATTCTAAACGAAGCTCTAGATAACCTAGACGGTAAAGTACTAGACGGCGAAACAGTATTTAAACTTTACGATACTTACGGTTTCCCAGCTGACTTAACTAACGACGTTGCACGTGAGCGTGAGTTCGCAATCGACGAAGAAGGTTTCGAGAAAGCGATGGAAGAGCAGCGTCAACGTGCGCGTGAAGCTGGTAACTTCGGTACTGACTACAACGCAGCAATCAAAGTTGATACGCAAACAGAATTCTGTGGTTACACAGGTACTAAAGGCTCTAGCTCTGTAGCGGCGATGTTCGTTGAAGGCAACGAAGTAGAATCTCTATCTGCAGGCGACAAAGCAATCATCGTGCTTGGTGAGACACCATTCTACGCAGAGTCAGGTGGTCAATGTGGTGACGCTGGTGAAATCCGTACTGAAGCTGGTGTATTCCGTGTTGAAGATACTCAAAAGCTAGGTAACGCAATCGCACACCACGGTGTAATGGCAGAAGGCGTTCTAGCGAAAGGCGACGAAGTAGCAACTATCGTTGACGCAGAGCGTCGAGCAGCTATCTCTCTAAACCACTCAGCAACGCACTTACTACACGCAGCTCTTCGCCAAGTTCTTGGTGAGCACGTAACGCAGAAAGGCTCTCTAGTGAAAGCTGACAGCCTACGTTTCGACTTCTCACACCTAGAAGCCGTAACTGCAGCTGAACTGAAAGAAGTTGAGCGTCTAGTTAACGCGCAAATTCGTCGTAACCATACGATTGAAACCAACGTGATGGACATTGAGTCTGCTAAGAAGAAAGGCGCAATGGCTCTATTTGGCGAGAAGTACGACGACGAAGTACGCGTACTGTCTATGGGCGACTTCTCTACTGAACTTTGTGGTGGTATTCACGCTTCAAACACAGGTGATATCGGTCTATTCAAGATCACATCTGAAGGTGGTATCGCAGCAGGTATCCGTCGTATCGAAGCGGTAACGGGTGAAGGTGCGCTAGACGCAATCGAAGCTCAAGCGGCTAAGTACGAAGAGAAACTGGCTGAATCAGCGCAGAAAGCAAAATCTCTAGAGAAAGAAATCCAGAAACTGAAAGACAAGATGGCTGCGGCAGAAAGCGCAAACATCATGGGTAAAGTTCAGGACATCAACGGTACTAAAGTACTGATCGCTGCTCTAGAAGGCGCAGATAACAAGAACCTACGTACGATGGTTGATGACATCAAGAACCAAGTAGGTAGCGGCGTAATCCTTCTTGCTAACGTGAACGATGACAAGATCGGTCTGATTGCAGGCGTAACCAAAGACCTTATCGGTAAAGTGAAAGCAGGTGACCTAGTTAAGATGGTTGCTGAGCAAGTTGGCGGTAAAGGCGGTGGTCGTCCTGACATGGCGCAAGCGGGTGGTACTGATGTTGCCGCGCTGCCTGCGGCGATTCAGTCAGTACAGCCTTGGCTAGAAGAACGCCTATAAGCTTTTAAAATAATGAATTACGCTCAATCAAGCTTCTTTGATTGAGCGTAATTTTTTTATGGTAACCAAGTGGTTTAATTGACCGTATTTTAACCAGGTCATTTACGCTGCTTGGTTTTTGTTGTAACTACCGCTTATATAATTTATCTCAATGGAGTATGAGTGGTCCTAATGAGACTTTGGTCTTGGGAAGGTGAAGACTGGTGAAAAAGCCCCTTATCGTGCAAAAGTTTGGCGGAACCTCAGTGGGTTCAATTGAAAGAATCCACCAGGTAGCTGAACACATCATTAAGGCGAAAAATGATGGTAATCAAGTTGTCGTTGTTGTGTCTGCAATGTCAGGCGAAACAAATCGACTAATGGATCTCGCTAAGCAAGTAGATAGCGTTCCAACGGCTCGAGAACTTGATGTTTTGCTCTCTGCTGGTGAGCAAGTGTCGATGGCACTGCTGGCGATGACTCTGAATAAATTGGGTTATGTAGCGCGCTCACTTACCGGAGCACAAGCGAACATTGTGACGGACAATCAACACAATGACGCGACGATTAAACACATTGATACATCTACGATTATGGATTTGCTTGAACAAGACCAAATCGTCATCGTAGCTGGCTTCCAAGGTGTGAATGAAAATGGGGATATCACCACATTAGGTCGAGGTGGCTCAGATACGAGCGCAGTGACACTGGCTGGCGCATTATGCGCGGATGAGTGTCAAATCTTTACCGACGTTGATGGTATATATACTTGTGATCCACGTGTAGTGAAAAACGCTCAAAAGATGGCGGTTATCGATTTTCCTTCAATGGAAGCGATGGCGAGCCGTGGAGCGAAAGTGTTACATCTACCTTCTGTGCAGTATGCATGGAAGAATAATGTTCCACTACGCGTGCTTTCGACATTTGAACTGAATGAAGGCAGTTTGGTGAAAGGGGAGTCAGGCTCAAAAGCCGTCTCTGGTCTAGCCATTCAACGTGACCTTGCCATTATTGAAGTTGACGACGAACATTTGCCTAGCGTTACAAAGCAATGTCAGATGTTAGGTATCGACATTTGGAATGTGATCGAGGAAACAGAACGAACAGGTATCATGATAAAACAAGATGCATGTGCCAAGTTGGATCTGGTGTTCAGCGATAAAATCCGTAATAGTGAAGTAGTAAGCCTGTTGACCGCTGTGGGGCTAGAAGCCAATGGAATGGTTGACCATGCCTGTGAATTGTTGGCACAGCAAGATATTGTGATCAATTTCTGCTCAACGAATGCACTCACTATGATGCTAGTCTTACCACCTGAGAGTGTGGATGCAGCAGCAAACATTCTTCATAATGCTTACGTTACATCTAGTGAAGTATTAAACATTCAGCAAAAACATGCCTTTTTGGGCTAATTTTCGGTAACAAGGTAGTTTACGAAAATATAACTTTTGTTGGATAATAGCTTTGTAGCAAGAAAATTTAGAGATTACTCAAGGAGCAAAGAATGCTAATTTTGACTCGCCGCGTAGGCGAAACACTTATGATTGGTGATGAAGTGACTGTAACTGTACTAGGTGTTAAAGGTAACCAAGTACGTATCGGCGTTAACGCTCCGAAAGAGGTTTCTGTTCACCGTGAAGAAATCTACATGCGCATTCAAGCTGAAAAAGGCAACGGTAACGTTGCTTCAGGTAACTACTAAGCCGCTCCTGTTTACAGAGCTTAGTTTGAATGAAAAAGGCTAGCCATTCGGCTAGCCTTTTTAGTTTCGAAAAAATGTCATTTTTTAAGGGAAGACTCTCTTTTTTTCATCATAATAGAGTGATAAAGTTTGTTTAATAATCACTTTGATTAAATCCGCATCGGTTAAGCGATTTTTGCGTTTTTTTTCAAAGAAAGTGTTTGACATATTTTCGGTAAAACGTAATATGTGCCTCCGCAAGACGGTGAGGTGGCCGAGAGGCTGAAGGCGCTCCCCTGCTAAGGGAGTATACGGTTTATCCCGTATCGAGGGTTCGAATCCCTCCTTCACCGCCATTCTTGCAACGTTGATTTATCAACAAACAGTGCGTCCTTAGCTCAGCTGGATAGAGTACCTGGCTACGAACCAGGCGGTCGGAGGTTCGAATCCTCCAGGACGCGCCATATCTCTTCTGAGATATAACAATGAAAACGGTGAGGTGGCCGAGAGGCTGAAGGCGCTCCCCTGCTAAGGGAGTATACGGTTTATCCCGTATCGAGGGTTCGAATCCCTCCTTCACCGCCATTCATTGACTGGCCCGACGGCCTTTTTTTTGTTTCGTAAGAAATGAATGTGATTTACTTCACAACTTCCTAGCAAGAAGATCTGCGCGTCCTTAGCTCAGCTGGATAGAGTACCTGGCTACGAACCAGGCGGTCGGAGGTTCGAATCCTCCAGGACGCGCCACTATTTAATAATTCGTTTGATAAACGGGTTATACAAAGTAAAATAAAGATTATTGCGCGTCCTTAGCTCAGCTGGATAGAGTACCTGGCTACGAACCAGGCGGTCGGAGGTTCGAATCCTCCAGGACGCGCCACTCTTTAGGGGTTCCTTGTGAATTCCTGATATTGGTAACACTGATATCGAAAACTGCGCGTCCTTAGCTCAGCTGGATAGAGTACCTGGCTACGAACCAGGCGGTCGGAGGTTCGAATCCTCCAGGACGCGCCACTCTTTAGGGTTTCCTTGTGAACTCCTGATATTGGTAACACCGATATCGAAAACTGCGCGTCCTTAGCTCAGCTGGATAGAGTACCTGGCTACGAACCAGGCGGTCGGAGGTTCGAATCCTCCAGGACGCGCCACTCTTTAGGGTTTCCTTGTGAATTCCTGATATTGGTAACACTGATATCGAAAACTGCGCGTCCTTAGCTCAGCTGGATAGAGTACCTGGCTACGAACCAGGCGGTCGGAGGTTCGAATCCTCCAGGACGCGCCACTCTTTAGGGTTTCTTTGAGAATTCCTGATATTGGTAACACTGATGTCGAAAACTGCGCGTCCTTAGCTCAGCTGGATAGAGTACCTGGCTACGAACCAGGCGGTCGGAGGTTCGAATCCTCCAGGACGCGCCACTCTTTAGGGTTTCCTTGTGAACTCCTGATATTGGTAATACTGATATCGAAAACCGTGCGTCCTTAGCTCAGCTGGATAGAGTACCTGGCTACGAACCAGGCGGTCGGAGGTTCGAATCCTCCAGGACGCGCCACTCTTTAGAAAAAGCCTCGCTTATGCGGGGCTTTTTTGTATTTGAGATCTGACCTCTTCCTTAAGCTAAACTCCCATAAGCCATTCAAGCGTTTCTGTTTTAAGACTGCGCAACTTCTTGCTATCAACAAATTGCGAAACCTCAAAATCTAACCTAATCGTTTATAACCGCCACAAGAAAGGATAATTCGATGTTAGGGAAGACACTGATTGGCTGCACTCTTGGGTTGGTATGTGTAGCTCAAACTGCTTACGGTGCTGAAGGAGATGAGATTCCTCAACGGGCACAAACGGTAAGTGATGTCATAGACCGCCCTGGCGTGCTCACGCCACGAGGGCAGTGGTCATTCGATACATCACTTAGCTATACACAAAACTCTTCAAATAAGGTCTCTGTCGTCGGTTATACCGTGTTACCGACACTGATTGTCGGTCGAATCGAAGTCAGTGATGCAGATCGGACAACAGTAACGGTTGGTTTAACGGCTCGATATGGCTTAACCAATGCAACGGAATTGGAAGTTCGGCTACCCTACGTTTATCGCAATGACCAGATTGCAACGCGACCTATTCAGGATGGTTCGAATGCTGACGTGGTGAATACCACAATCGATGGTGGTGGGATGGGAGATGTGGAGCTCGCTATTCGTCACCAGTTTAATTTTGACAGTGCGCCTTATTGGGTTGGCGGACTACGGGTGAAATCAGACACTGGCCGCTCTCCTTATGATGTATCGATCGACGAAGGTAGCAACTCTTTTAGTGATGTACCAACAGGCTCAGGCTTTTGGAGTTTTGAACCGAGCATCTCGATGATTTACCCAACCGATCCTGCAGTCTTGTACGCCAACCTCAGCTATATCTACAACTTGGAAGACAATGTCACAGTAGGGGATACCAAAGCTGATGTTGACCTTGGCGACACCATTTCCTTAGCGGGTGGTATGGGCTTTGCGGTGAACCCGGATCTGTCTTTCTCGCTCGGACTCAGCCATAAAACGATCATGAAAAGTAAAGTTAATGGCAGCTCTGCCGATGATGCGAAGCTACTTCAACTCGATGCGTTAACACTTGGGGTCAATTACGCGTTTAGCCCGCGAGCGTCGATCAATGTCAGCGCTCAAGCAGGCTTAACGGAAGATACTCCGGATTTCCAATTGACGATTCGAGTGCCGTTTAATTTATAGCGCAACTCAATTTACTCAATGAACCAAAGACATGCTCAAAGGATTACTAAAACGGTAATCCTTTTTTGATGCTCTATTAAGGAGTTTCACTGAAGGTGATTAAGGAGTGCATCCTCAAGTTGCTGGTTTGCGCGTATCTGCTGCATGACGCCAGTGACTTGCGCATCGATATCGACTAATGTGCTCAAGCCAATCACGCTGTTGTCAGTCGTATTCTGAATGATATTGATGATACTGGAGTTAATGAAATCAGAACTGATGATGTTAGGTTGACTAGAGCTGGGCATATCAGGCGTATTGGCCGTATTGTCACCAATAAAGTTCCCTTCACCAAATTGAATGATGTTGACGATACCCTGATCGAGATCGCCGCTACCATTGGGGTTATTACTGCCACTGATATTGGTAAGAGAGCCGTTTTCGATTACGAGGTTTGCTATCGTCGTGTTGAGGATATCTTGCCCATTAATTGTCGTGGTAATGCTCAGACCAATGTTTATCACGTAGTCATCAGTCAATTGAAACCCACCTCGCATCTCGGCAAGGGATTCATCTGGGACTGGTTTTAAAGCGCCTAGTTCAATCACGTTAGCCAGCACGACAGAAGGCATGCTAAGACAAAACGCGAGCAATACTTTTGATCTTCTCATAACCACGCCTCCATTAGTTTTCACCCGCAACGGGCAAGGTAATACTGAATACTCCGAGTGAGTCTCTTGGTACGCCACTCTCAACAGGCGAAGCGTGATAGATGGCAAATTTGTCATCGGTAATAAATCCCGAGCGTCCCATCTCAGCTTCGTTTCGAATCAGCAGTACGATCCCCTGATAATATTTCTCAAACTCTTCATATTTCATGATCATGGTGCCGCGGGAAGGATCGCCTAAGATCACTGAGTCGGCATTCATACCTCTGATCACGACAAAGTGCATGTATCCATCGAAATTCACCAATGTGATGCCCGGAACTCCAACTTTGCGGATCTTTTCTAACCCAACTTGAAAGCCGTCGGAATTTAGTCCGATAGAATCGAGGTAAAGCTTCATGTCCAGTAAAGAAAAGCCTTTCTCTTTTATCTGCGCTTTATCCCCCTTGTCGTACATGACTTTGAAGATGTCTTGTTCCGTCGAAGGCGTGCCATAGTGATAGGTGAGTAATGAAGCTAGTGCGGCAGAGCCACAACTAAAATCATATTGCTGACGGAAGACATCACCAAACACGATTTCCTTGTAGCTTTTTACCGGCACAGAAAAATGCCCTCGATGAGGAAGGAATTCCAAGGAGTTGGCTGAAGCTGACATTGCCAGCAACAGCCAAGTTAAGTTTTGCCAAACTTTCATATTGATAGTTACTTGAGTGTCAGGTTAACGACGGTTGAGTTCTGGATAAGCACGTTATTCCCTGTATTTTGAATCACGCTCGATATCCCTGAACTGTCTGCGAACGCACCTGGTGATAGTATGTTGTTTCCGCTTACCGTATTGGTCGCAACGTTATCTGACGAAATGCCGTCCACATCTGATTCCGCATAGAAGAGGTCTAACTCAACGTTTTGCCCACCTCTGGCTTCATTCATTGCTTCTAAGCTGACGGTTTCATCAGATAACGTTATGTCCTCTGCGTTTACAGAAACGGCCACTACCATACCCAAGGTACACAGTGCCAAACGCATCGCTTTCTCCTAGGTTCCTAGTTACTCGCCACCTGTAAATACACTCGCATTGGTAGCAACAGATTGTTGAATAAGTGAGTTAGAGCCGGCGTTTTGTGCCACGGTAGTAATACCTGCCGCACCACCTAGACCGCCTAGGTTATTCACGTTTTCAACTTTCACTTTGGCATCTTTTGCATCCGCTTTGTAAGTCACAGACGCAGAGTGAACACCACCCATCACTTTGGAATCAGCCACCACCATATCGACGTCCATATTTACTTGGTTGAAGCTGTCAGTATTGGTAGAGCTTGAGTCGCTGTTGTCGTTGTAGCTGTCTTTAGTGCTGCTGTCGCTGTTGTCATTAGCGAAACTACGGTTGTCACTTTGATCACGATTGTCGCTTTGATCTCGGTTATCAGAGTTGTTATCGGCATAGCTACGGTTGTCGCTGTTGTCGTTGTAGCTATCGTTGGTGCTTGAGTTACTGTTATCGTTGTTACTACGACGAGTGGTGGTGCTTGAGTCACTGTTGTCGTTGTTGCTACGTGTCGTATTCATGCTTGAATCAGAGTTGTCGTTTGCATAGCTACTGCTGTTGTCACTGCTATCACTTTGGTCACGATTGTCTGATTGATTTCGGTAGTCAGCTTGATCACGGTTGTCGCTATTGTCGTTGTAACTGCCATTGGTGCTTGAGTCGGAGTTATCGTTCGCATAGCTACTGCTGTTGTCATTGTTACTGTGATTGGTACTCGCGTTGTGATCACTGTTGTCGTTATTACTACGCGTGGTGTTCATGCTTGAATCTGAGTTGTCATTCGCGTTATTGGTACTGCTGTTGTTGTAGCTACCGTTAGTACTTGCGTTATGATCACTGTTGTCGTTGTTACTACGCGTAGTGTTCATGCTTGAATCTGAACTGTCGTTAGCGTTGTTAGTGCTCGAATTCGAACTATCAGCATGATTGAAACTGTTATTCGCAGTTGCATCATTTGAACTATTGTTTGTGTTCGCGCTTTCAGACCACTGGCTATTTCCATTCCCGTCATCCACTTCATTAACTGAAGGGAAAGCTAACACTGAACCACTAAATAGAATCGCCGACATAGCGATAGCAAGCCCTGTTTTGTTAAGAGTCATGTTGATTACTCCATTTCCTGATTTTCCTGATTAAAAATGACTGCATGTTTACTTCTTGCTGGCTCCATCGTTGCGGAAGCGAAGGAAGTATAGGTAAGGGTTTTAGGGCGAGTTTCTTACTATTGAGAAAATTACCAGTAGCAGCTGAGCGAACCTCTCGGTTGTTCATTGAGCGATTACAAAATCGAAGTTGAATCATTTATTTAGTGAGAATGGATCTCATTAGGGTGCTTCAAGTATGAAATTCCACACAGAAATAGGCTTAAAAAGTAGGCTTTTTCTCCTCCGACGAGTCACCCTAAAATAAAAACGACAAATTGATTGGGAGCCTTTGTTTTAAAAGGGGGTCGTAAGAACAGTGACTTAGCTTTGATAGGCTGAAGAGGTAGTGCGAAATCGTTTATTACCGCTCAAACCTTTTCATTATTTTTGTCTCTTTGTCGCGACGGTAAAGTCAGCCTGAACTGCTATATTTTTTCTATTGATAAATTTATCGACTTTGAATTTGTCGTGAGAAAACTCTGGCACACGGAGGTAAGTGGTATAAGTGCCAGCAAACAGTGGTGGATACTATGGGAACCAAGCATCTTCTCCTGCTAGCGGAGAACAATCTTCAAACCAGTTTAATAGAAGGACAACTATCAACTTTACCTGACATCTACGTCAAAACATGTTTACCAGAAGAAGCAGTGTTTCGCAGTCATACCATGCACGTTGATCTGGTGTTCATTGACTATGACTTCATGAGGCTACTTGAAGCGAGAGCATTGTTGCCCGATTTCGACCTATTTGGTTGGTCTCTTATGATTCACAATGTGCCTAATGAAAGGGTGGATAATGAGTTGCTTCGATGGAAATTGCTCAAAGGTATTTTATTGCGAAACGCTTCGGTCACACACATCAGTGAAAGTGTGGAATACATATTTCAAGGAGGGCTATGGCTACCAAGAGTGTACTTGGAGAAACTGATCAGCAATTATCGTCACTCAAATCTTTCCATGGATTGTCAGCATGACTCATTAACCAGCCGGGAGAGGCAGATACTTGAGCTGCTCGCCTATGGGATATCGAATCAGCAAATTGCCTCTCAATTGTTCTTATCTGAGAGCACGGTGAAAAGTCATATCTACAAGTTGTACAAGAAACTCGACGTGCATTGTCGTCATGACGCGATAAAAATGGTTCGAATGAATGGAGGGTTAACGGCGCAGTGATGGCCTGTAAAATAAAGAATGAGAAAAATCAATAAGTGCTTAAATAATCATAAGTTCTTCTAAGAACGGCTAGTTAAAATACCCGAGGGGCAAACCTTTGCCTGCAATTCCTAGAATCATTGTCCTACTTATTTCTTGTCACTCCACTACCATATTAGTTTTGTGTAAATGAAATGTTTAAATTTAGTTAATTTGAGCTAGGTTTATGTTTTTATTTTAGTTTTCATCCTATGTGCTGTTTTCGTTTTGAAATCCCAATCGCAGTTTTTACAATCACTTTCATTTAGTGTGGTTATAGATTAAACAATCTCATGAGAAAAGTGGATTTTCGTATAATTTGTGATCTGGGTAGTGAATAAATAATCAATATTAAGGATTATTTAAAAGCTTCCTTAAACAAAATTGACAAAATTTAACCAATCGAGATAATCCATTGGTCGGGATTTGACGCTATTAAAGTCCTGCACATTGTCAGGATGACAAAGAAAGGAAGCAACATGACGAATATAGGAAGCCTGCTAGTAGATGCGGCCACCCTGATGTTAACAGGGATGGCGGTCGTATTTATTTTCCTCACCATTCTAGTTTATCTCGTTCGGCTGATGTCCAAATTGGTACCGGAAGAAGTACCAGCGCCGATCGCAGCACCGAAAACAAATACCAACGTTCAATCAACCTCTTCAGCTGTTAGTCCACAAGTAGTGGCGGCGATCTCGGCTGCGATTCATAAACATCGCGCCTCTGTCGCGAAGTAGCCGAAAGATAGGATTAAAAAGGAGTTTAAGAACATGTCTAAACCACTCGCTATTACAGATGTGGTCCTTCGTGACGCCCATCAGTCTCTATTCGCAACGCGTATGCGTATCGAAGATATGCTGCCTATCGCAGCTGAGTTAGATAAAGTTGGTTACTGGTCGCTAGAGACTTGGGGTGGCGCAACCTTTGATGCGTGTATCCGTTTCTTGGGTGAAGACCCATGGGAGCGCTTGCGCGAATTGAAAAAGGCCATGCCAAATACACCAATGCAAATGCTACTGCGTGGTCAAAACCTTTTAGGATACCGCCACTATGCCGATGACGTAGTAGAGAAGTTTGTTGAACGCGCGCACGCAAATGGTATGGATGTGTTCCGTATCTTTGATGCAATGAACGATGTACGTAACTTCCAAAAGGCAGTGAAAGCAACGGTAGACGTTGGTGCACATGCTCAAGGGACCTTGTCTTACACTACCAGTCCTGTACATAACGCAGATACTTGGGTGGATTTGGCTAAACGTCTTGAAGACTTAGGCTGTCACTCTCTATGTATCAAGGACATGTCCGGCCTACTCAAGCCATATGAAGCCGAAGAGCTGATCACTCGCATCAAAGCGTCTTGTGATGTGCCATTAGCGCTTCATTGTCACGCAACAACCGGTCTATCTACGGCGACTGCAGTGAAAGCGGTAGAAGCAGGCATTGATATTCTTGATACCGCGATTTCTTCGATGAGCTGCACATACGGTCACACGCCTACAGAGACAGTGGTTGCGATGCTGCAAGGTACAGAGCGCGACACCAACCTAAAACTAGATCAAATCGAGCCTATCGCGGCTTACTTCCGTGAAGTACGTAAGAAATACGCGAAATGGGAAGGTCAGCTAAAAGGTGTGGATTCACGCATTTTGATCGCTCAAGTACCAGGTGGCATGTTGACTAACATGGAAGGTCAGCTCAAAGAACAAGGCGCTGCAGATCGTATCGATGAAGTATTGGAAGAGATCCCACGTGTACGTGAAGATCTTGGCTTTATCCCACTAGTGACACCGACGTCTCAGATTGTCGGTACTCAAGCGGTGATCAACGTACTAACAGGCGAGCGCTACAAGAGCATCACTAAAGAAACTGCGGGTGTTCTAAAAGGCGAATACGGTGCAGCTCCAGCAGCAGTAAACGCCGAGCTACAAGCAAAAGTGCTGGATGGCAAAGAAGCTATTACTTGTCGTCCTGCTGATTTACTTGAAGCAGAAATGGAGACCCTAACCGTTGATTTGATGGAGAAAGCGCAATCTGAAGGCATTAAGCTAGCAAGTGAACGTGTCGACGATGTTCTAACTTACGCGCTGTTCCCTCAAGTTGGTCTGAAATTCCTGAAAAACCGTGGCAATCCAGATGCCTTTGAACCAGCACCAACCTTAGAAGCTGCAAAACCAGCTGCTGCACCTGTAGCGCAACCTGCTACTGGCGGTGTAGAAACCTACAGCGTGCGTGTTGATGGTCAAGTGTATGAAGTAGAAGTTGGGCCGCAAGGTCAATTAACTTCTGTGACGCCAAATGCGGCAGCAGCGCCTACTCAACCTGCTGCGCCAGTTGCTGCTGCCAATAGTGCCGCGGAAGCAGTACCAGCGCCACTTGCGGGCAACATCTTTAAAGTCAATGTTCAGCCGGGGGCTGAAGTGGCGGAAGGTGATGTACTTTTGATTCTTGAAGCGATGAAGATGGAAACAGAAGTTCGCGCTGCACGTGGTGGTGTGGTTCAAGAGTTGAACGTGAAAGAAGGGGACGCTGTTACCGTTGGCTCGCCTCTTCTTAGCCTGACGTAAGGGAGTATCATGGACGGATTGATGACCTTATGGTCAGAAACAGGGATCGCGAACTTTGAGTTCGGCCAAATCTGTATGATGCTGGTTGGCTGTACCTTGCTGTTTTTGGCGATCAAAAAAGGCTTTGAACCCTTACTGTTATTGCCAATTGGTTTTGGTGCTATCTTAGCGAACATTCCAAACGCTGGCTTTACCGATCCGGGCGGCTTGTTGTACTACGTCTACTACATTGGGATCGAGTCGGGCGTGTTCCCACTGCTGATCTTCATGGGCGTAGGTGCGATGACTGACTTTGGCGCTTTGATTGCGAATCCGAAAACCTTATGGTTAGGTGCTGCGGCGCAGTTTGGTATCTTCGCAACATTGTTTGGTGCGATTCTACTTAACTACGTTCCGGGTATGGAGTTCTCCATGGCGGATGCATCGTCTATCGCGATCATCGGTGGTGCGGATGGCCCAACGGCTATTTTCTTGGCGAGTAAACTCTCTCCAGATCTGTTAGGTGCGATTGCCGTGGCAGCATACAGCTACATGGCCTTAGTACCGATCATTCAGCCACCAATCATGAAAGCTCTGACAACCAAAGAAGAGCGCCAGATCAAGATGGCTCAGCTTCGCCATGTTGGTAAGTGGGAGAAAGTGATCTTCCCACTTGCTGTACTATTGATGACGATTCTGTTCTTACCTTCGGCAACGCCGCTAGTTGGTATGTTCTGTTTGGGTAACCTGATGCGTGAAGCCGGTGTGGTGGATCGTTTATCGAAAACAGCTCAAAACGAACTGATCAACATTGTGACCATTTTCTTGGGGCTTGGTGTCGGTTCTAAGCTGCAAGCTGAGCAGTTCTTGAACCTAGAAACGCTAGGTATCTTAGGACTTGGCGCGGTCGCATTCAGTATTGGTACTGGCGCGGGTGTTCTGATGGCGAAATTGCTTAACAAGTTCTCGAAAGAAGACATCAACCCACTTATTGGTGCGGCAGGCGTTTCTGCAGTACCAATGGCGGCACGTGTTGTGAATAAGGTTGGCCTAGAAGCAAACCCACAAAACTTCTTGTTGATGCACGCAATGGGACCAAACGTTGCTGGGGTACTCGGTTCAGCAGTAGCTGCTGGTATATTGCTCGCACTTGTCGGCTAGTATGTCACTGTAAGTAGAGCCTGAAAGTTGGTGGATATTCTATGAAATGGAATTAGCTATCAATTTACAAATTGGCGATTAACTTCGACAAACAAAATGGTTTATAGTCAAAGGGATGCTCTTGCATCCCTTTTTGTTTTCTCGCAGGGAATGGGTTATGGAACACAAACAGATAGCGATTACCGAATTTGGCGACGCAGACGTTCTTGCACTGCAAACCACCACAACACCGGCACCACAAGCGGGTGAAATCCTCATTAAAGTTGCCTACTCAGGCATAAATCCAATTGATGTTAAAACTCGAGCAGGGCTTGGATGGGCTGCCGCACAAAATAAAGATAACTTACCTTGGGTTCCGGGTTATGACATCTCAGGAAAAGTCGTTTCCTGTGGAGAGGGAACGTCGCGTTTTAATGAAGGCGACGAGGTAGCGGGATTTATCGGCTTCCCTATCCGAGGCGGTGGTTACAGCCAATACGTTTGTGTTCCAGAATCTGAACTCAACCATGTTCCAAATACTGTCACGTTAGAGGCGGCAGCGGTACTACCTCTTGCGGGACAAACGGCGGCTCAAGCATTAAGCAAGGCCAATGTTACCGAGGGCGACCGAGTATTGATTCTCGCAGGCGCTGGTGGCGTTGGGCATATAGCGGTACAAATCGCCGTGGCAACCAAAGCCGAAGTCTTTACCACCTGCAGTGAGCGAAATTTAGACTACCTCGCCACATTGGGGGCGCATGCAGTGAACTATCAATTTGCGCCAGTGTCAGAACGTGTTGAAGATGTGGATGTTTTGATTGATCTTGTTGGTGGCGATGCTGCACTTGATGCTCTCAAATGCCTGACTGATGATGCTCGAGTCATCACCGTTCCAACCATTACCGCCGAACTGATCTGCGAAAAGGCGAAGCTGCTTGGCTTTGAGGCGAGCGGCATGTTGGTGGAACCCGATCGCGAACAACTCGACACCTTACTTTATATGGTTGGGGTTGGATTGTTGAAAACAGAAATACAACACGTCTATCCGATGAATGAGGTTGTGGAAGCACACAAACAAGTCGAATCCGGACGGACGCGAGGCAAGATCTTGCTTGATATGACATGTTAGAAGCCTTTAATGCGGCTTTTGAAAACCTAGCACTGTGGTTTTCTGATTCTGCATTGTGGGTGCTATTCATTACCGGTTTTCTCAGTGCCACTTTGTTACCAGGTGGCTCTGAAGCGGGATTGATAGCCACTTTATCGTTAAACCAGTACTCCGTTTCTTCCATTATCATTGTAGCCACGATCGGTAATACCCTTGGTGGTTTGACTAACTATTGGCTTGGGTTGTGGATTCCTAATAAAACTCAAGACGAAAAGCACGGTCACACCGCATTGAAGTGGCTGTCAAAATACGGTTACTGGGGATTATTCTTTAGTTGGTTGCCTGTTATTGGCGACCCACTATGTTTAGCGGCAGGATGGTTAAGGATGAAGTTTCTGCCGTGTTTAGTTCTTATATTTTTAGGCAAAGCCGCAAGATACAGTGTGCTGGCTGCCATCTATCTCGGTTTATTTTAAGGAAAGCGCATGAGAATGTTTTGGGTAAGTGCGTGCTCACTTTTAGTGATCACGGGCTGCGCATCAAACGCCCCTGTTTCGTCATTGCCTGATGGGGTGACTTTCGTCGAGTCATCAAAAGCAGAAGAAGGCAAAGTAAAAATCCCATACCAGAAATATCAGCTCGATAACGGCCTTACGGTGATTCTGGCACCTGAAGATTCTGACCCACTTGTGCATGTGGATGTTACTTACCACGTGGGTTCTGCACGTGAAGAGATCGGTAAATCTGGCTTTGCGCACTTTTTCGAGCACATGATGTTCCAAGGTTCTGAGAACGTAGGTGACCAAGAGCACTTCAAAATTATTACGGAAGCGGGTGGTACCCTAAATGGTACAACTAACCGTGACCGCACCAACTACTTCGAAACTGTTCCGGCTAACCAGTTAGAAAAAATGCTGTGGCTCGAATCGGATCGCATGGGCTTTTTGCTCGATGCCGTGTCTCAACGTAAGTTTGAGATCCAACGTTCTACGGTGAAGAATGAGCGAGCTCAGCGTTACGACAACCGACCTTATGGTTTGATTTGGGAACGTATGTCTGAAGCCTTGTACCCAGAAGGTCATCCGTATTCATGGCAAACCATCGGTTACGTAGAAGACCTTGATCGCGTGGATGTGAACGACCTGAAAGCTTTCTTCTTGCGCTGGTATGGCCCAAACAACGCGGTATTGACTATTGGTGGTGATATCGATGTAGAACAGACGTTGGCGTGGGTGAACAAATACTTTGGCTCGATCCCTCGTGGCCCTGAGGTGGAAAACGCTCCTAAGCAGCCAGCTAAGCTTGCCGAAAGCAAATACATCACATTAGAAGATCGTATTCAGCAACCTATGGTCATGATCGCATGGCCGACAACTTATAGCGGTGAAGCGAATCAAGCCTCGCTGGATACTTTAGCTAGTGTGTTGGGCAGCGGCACGAACAGCGTGCTTTACCAAGACTTGGTCAAAACACAGAAAGCTGTCGATGCGGGATCATTCCAAGATTGTGCTGAGCTGTCGTGTAATTTCTATGTTTACGCGATGGGAGATTCTGGCGACAAAGGTGATTTATCTAAGCTCTATGATGAGTTGATGGCATCGTTGGATAAATTTGCCAAAGATGGCGTAACCAAAGATCGTCTTGAGCAACTGAAAGGTAAAACCGAAGCCGACGCGATTTTTGCTCTAGAAAGTGTAAAAGGCAAAGTCACGCAGTTAGCATCAAATCAAACGTTCTTTGGTAAGCCAGATCTGATTGAACAGCAGCTTGAGCAGCTTCGTGCTGTTACGCCTGAATCGGTAGAAAAAGCATACAGTGATTTTATTCAAGGCAAGAACAAGGTAACGCTGAGTGTTGTGCCAAAAGGTAAGACAGAGCTAGCTGTGAAGCCTGCAACCTTCGTAACGCCAAAACGCACATTACCTGAGTACGAAAAGATCACCGATGACCAATTGGCTTATCGTCGTGCAACGGACAATTTCGACCGCTCTGTCCAACCGCCAGCGGGCGCGCCTGTTGAAGCAACGATGCCAAAACTGTACGACGTTCACTTCAAAAACGGTTCGGAATTACTTGGAACCGTAAGCAGCGAAACACCAACGGTGACAATGCAGTTTAGCTTGCCAGCTGGTACGCGTTTTGTTGAAAGAGGCAAAGAGGGCCTTGCTCAGCTCACTGCAGCGATGTTGCAAGAGGGCACTACTAAGCGCTCTGCAGAAGACATCCAAGCTGAATTAGACAAGCTTGGCAGCGTTATTTCTGTCGATGCGAGTGGTTACACGACGGACATCAGCGTTTCTGCACTTGAGAAGAACCTTGCCCCAACGTTGAAGATCGTTGAGGAGATGTTGTTGTCTCCGGCATTCAAGCAAGAAGATTTTGACCGAGTGAAAACACAAGCGTTAGAAGGTCTGGTTTATGAACACCAAAAACCAAGCTGGATGGCATCACAGGCAAGTCGCCAAGTGTTGTATGGTAACTCTATCTTTGCACGCCCGAAAGATGGCACCAAGGCGGGGCTTCAAGCGCTGACGTTGGATGATGTTCGTGATTTCTATGCGAAGCATTACACGCCACAAAGTGCACAGATCATTGCCGTTGGTGATATCAGCAAAGCGGACTTAGAGAAACAACTGTCTTTCTGGGCAAATTGGGAAGATGACGCCGCTCCACTTTACGCGCCGCAAACTATCGCACCACTCGGTACGCAAAAAGTGCACTTGGTGGATAAGCCAGGGGCGCCACAAAGTGTGGTCATGATGGTTCGTCAAGGCATGCCTTACGATGCAACTGGCGATTTCTATCTAGGTCAGTTAGCAAACTTTAACCTAGCGGGTAACTTTAATAGCCGTATCAACCAAAACCTTCGTGAAGACAAAGGCTACACTTATGGTGCTTATGGTTATTTCTCCGGTAATGTAGAAACGGGATCGGTTGTATTTACTGCGCAAGTGCGTGCGGATTCGACGGTGGCGTCTATCATCGAGATGGAGAATGAGTTGAACGAGTTCTCACAATCGGGCATGACTGACGATGAGTTGAAATTTATGCGCCAAGCGGTCGGTCAAAAAGATGCACTGAAATATGAAACGCCAACACAGAAAGGCAAGCTCATCAGTGATATTTTGAAATACAACTTAGATAAAGATTATCTACAGCAACGAAACGCTATTGTTGAGACCGTCGATAAGCAGACGCTCAACGCTCTAGCACAGAAATGGTTTGACCCGAACGACTATCAAATCGTGGTCGTCGGAGATGCGACTTCCCTTCGCCCTCAACTAGAAAAGTTAGGGAAAGACGTGGAAGAGCTTGAAATCATTCGATAGAGTACACATTTAATAGCGGAGAGGAGACTCTCCGCTATTCGTTTCTAACTAGATAAATGACTTTTTGATGGGTTATTTATCTAGATGGATTATATATCAATAACTTAGCTTTCACTTGCCACGCTTGGCGAGTGTCCTGCTCCCAATATAAGCGAACCTCATTTTGACTGATTTTGCTGCGCGACTAAAACAAGTTGCATCAAACCCAGAAGTATTTAAGCAGTTTGGACGCGGTGTTGAGCGAGAAACTTTGCGCTATCGTCAGGATGGACACCTAGCAACAACACCTCATCCAGAGGGTTTGGGCTCAGCGTTCACAAACAAATGGATCACGACAGACTTTTCAGAATCTCTACTGGAATTCATTACGCCTGTATCACATGAGATCCCTGAATTGATGGGACAGTTGAAAGACATCCATCACTTCACTCAAACCAAAATGGGTGAAGAGAAAATGTGGCCGCTTTCGATGCCATGTTATGTAGGCACTGAAGATGATATTCAGCTGGCTCAATATGGCTCATCAAACTCAGCAAAAATGAAAACGCTTTACCGTGAAGGTCTAAAACGCCGCTACGGTAGCTTGATGCAAATTATCTCCGGTGTGCACTTCAACTTCTCTTTCCCTGAATCGTTCTGGGATGCGCTGCATGGTGAGCAAGATGAAGAAGCTCGCCAAGAAACGAAATCTGCAGCGTACTTTGCTCTAATCCGTAACTACTACCGTTTTGGTTGGATGATCCCGTACTTCTTTGGTGCGTCACCAGCGTTGTGTGGCTCGTTCATTCAAGGACGTGAAACGGATCTGCCATTTGAGAAAATTGGTGGCACGTTATACCTACCAAAAGCAACCTCTCTGCGTCTGAGTGATCTTGGTTACACCAACAGCGCTCAAAGCGTGCTTAAGATTGGCTTTAATAGTATCGACCAGTATCTTGAAGGTTTGAGTGACGCGATTCGTCGTCCATCTGAAGAGTTTGCTGAGATTGGTGTGAAAGTCGATGGTGAATATCGTCAGCTTAACTCAAACATTCTGCAAATTGAGAATGAACTGTACGCCCCAATTCGTCCGAAACGTGTAACGAAGAGCGGTGAAAAGCCTTCGGAAGCGCTTAAACGTGGCGGTGTGGAATACATTGAAGTTCGCTCGCTCGATGTGAACCCATTCAGTGCCGTTGGTGTGAGTGAAGAGCAAGTTCGCTTCCTTGACCTATTCCTAACGTGGGCAGCGCTTTCAGACTCAGACCCGATGGATAACTGCGAGCTAGAATGCTGGCGTGACAACTGGAACAAAGTCATTGTTTCTGGCCGCGAGAAGGGCTTGATGCTGCAAATCGGTTGCCAAGGCGAGCGTCTGTCTCTACAAGATTGGGCTCATCGCGTATTCGCTGACCTTCGTCTGATTGCGGTTGAAATGGATGCCGCAGCTGGTGGCAATGCGTACCAAGCGGTTTGTGACAAACTAGAATCTTGGATTGATGAACCAGAGCTGACCATTTCTGGCCAACTGCTTGAGCTGACAAAAGAGCACGGCGGTTTAGGTAAAGTAGGCTGTGCGCTTGGCATGAAGTTCCGTGAAGAAAACCTAGCACACAGCTATGAGCAATATTCAGCTGACGCAATGGAAACGGAAGTTGCGACATCGGTAGAGAAGCAAAAACAAGCAGAGCAAAGTGATACGTTATCCTTTGATGACTTCTTAGAAGATTACTTTGCTTACCTAAAACAATAATCAGCAGTAAGGACAGGGATTGGACATTAAGCCGTTAGTGGTGTCTGTACTTGGGAGCGTGATGTTAGCCGGTTGTGCGACTGCGCCCCCAAAGCAACAAGACAACCTATGTGAAATATTCCGAGAAAAATCCGGTTGGTATGAAGATGCCAAAGACATGGAAGAAGAGTGGGGCACGCCAATCAATGTGGCGATGGCGATCATTAAGCAAGAAAGTAGCTTTCGTCATGATGCTCGACCACCTAAAGACTATATTCTCGGCTTTATTCCGTGGGGACGCGTTAGCAGCGCTTACGGTTATGCTCAAGCCCAAGACCCTGCTTGGGATGATTTCCAAGATGCGACGGGACAAGGTGGCTCACGTACGAACTTCGACGACTCCATGATGTTTGTCGGTTGGTACACCCATGAAACTCGTCGTCAATTGGGTATCTCGTTGTGGGATCCTTACAATCAGTATCTTGCGTATCATGAAGGACGTGGCGGCTACAAACGCGGCACTTATAACAGTAAACCAAGCTTGATTAAGGTTGCTAGGCGCGTAGAGCAAACCGCAAAGACTTATGGCTGGCAGCTGAAACAATGTCGTCAGGAATTAGAAGACAACAGCGGCTGGTTCTTTTAGCTCACTCAATCCATGGATTATGAGTGAGGGAATGAACAGAAATAACGACCAATACTTGTGAGTGTTGGTGATTACAATCAGGAGAGATGTAATGCCTTTATTAGACAGTTTTACCGTAGACCACACACGCATGAATGCACCAGCAGTCCGTGTGGCTAAAACGATGCAAACTCCAAAAGGGGACACCATCACGGTATTCGACCTACGTTTCACTGCGCCAAACAAAGACATCCTTTCTGAGAAAGGGATTCATACATTAGAGCACTTGTACGCAGGCTTTATGCGTAACCACTTAAACGGTGAGAGTGTCGAGATTATTGATATTTCACCAATGGGCTGTCGCACCGGTTTCTACATGAGTTTGATTGGCACGCCTTCAGAGCAGCAAGTGGCTGACGCTTGGATTGCCGCGATGGAAGATGTTTTGAAAGTAGAAAACCAAAACAAGATCCCTGAGTTGAACGAGTACCAATGTGGTACAGCAGCAATGCACTCTCTGGATGAAGCAAAGCAAATCGCGAAGAACATTCTAGAAGCCGGTGTATCAGTTAATAAGAATGACGAGCTTGCACTGCCAGAGTCAATGCTAAAAGAACTACGCATTGATTAATCTGTCTTTCAGATAAGAGCGTGGAGTTCGAAACGCATAAAAAGAAAGAGCCTGACAATGTCAGGCTCTTTTTGTTTTTTCGACGCTATTTATCGCTACTTTTCTTGAGTTTTGGGTACACCTTAACAAGCTTTATGCGATTCTCTTCAATATCGACAATTTCCATTGGATGCCCAGCGACTTGCACGCTTAAATGGCTTTCTGGAATGTCTTCTAAATGTTCTAGAATCAGACCATTCAAAGTTCGTGGGCCGTCGGTCGGTAGTTTCCACTTCAAGCCTTTGTTGATATCACGAATGTTGGCGCTGCCTTCAATCAAGAAGCTGCCATCGCCTTGCGGAGTAATTTCTTCCGATAAGCTTGGTGCTATGGATGTGGTGAATTCGCCAACGATCTCTTCCAAGATATCTTCCAACGTTACCAGACCGTTAATGTCGCCATACTCATCGACAATCAAACCAATGCGCTGTTTGTTGCGTTGGAACTTCAGCATCTGCACGTTCAGAGGTGTGCCTTCTGGGATGTAGTACACCTCATCGGCAGCACGTAGCAGTGTTTCTTTGTTGAACTCGTTCTTCTCTAGCATTAATCGATAAGCTTCGCGCAGACGCAGCATACCAACCACTTCATCAATCTGGTCGCGGTACAACACAATACGGCCATGAGGAGAGTGAGTCAGCTGACGGACGATAGATTTCCAATCGTCATTGATGTCGATGCCAGTGATCTCATTACGTGGCACCATGATGTCGTTCACGGTGACGTGTTCAAGATCCAAAATCGAAACCAGCATGTCTTGGTGACGGCGCGGAATCATGCCACCCGCTTCATTTACAACCGTGCGTAATTCTTCTGAACTAAGGTGATCTTCTGTGTTGTGATCGGCTTTCACGCCAATAAGGCGGATAAAACCATTAGTAATAAAGTTCACTAACATCACCAGAGGTGAAAGAACTTTCATCAGAATCGTAAGGAGAATACTACTCGCGTAGGACACGCGTTCAGGGTAGAGGGCGGCGATGGTTTTCGGTGTGACTTCTGCAAATACGAGTACCACCATAGTCAGTGCACCAGTTGCGATGGCAACACCGATATCACCGTATAATCGCATACCCAAAATGGTCGCGATGGCAGACGCCAAAATATTAACAAGGTTGTTGCCGATAAGGATAAGACCAATCAAACGATCTGGACGGTCTAATAGCTTTTCGACTCGCTTCGCCCCTTTATGCCCATTATTGGCTAAGTGCTTTAAGCGGTAACGGTTCAAAGACATCATCCCTGTTTCTGAACCTGAGAAGTAACCTGATATGACGATAAGACACGCGAGTAGCGCAAATAAGATACCCGTAGATATGTCGTCCAAAACGCAGCAGTTCCTTGTATGTGTTTGGTTAATTTATGACCGAGCTTGGCCGCTAAGTCAATGGAATAAGGGGTACTCTATTTTATTTACCCATCAATATAAAGGATAAGGAGCACAAGGCTCCTTATTAATTGAATTTAATAGATGGATTACATCAACTTAATATGATCTCTTTCACGAAGCGGCTGCCAAAGTATGCCAAGGTCAGCAGTGTCGCACCCGCGACTGCAAACCAAGTCACTTTCTTACCACGCCAACCTTTTTGATAATGACCCCAAAGCAAAATGGAATACACAATCCAAGCGATAAAAGAAAGGATACCTTTGTGTGCTTTACCTTGAGCAAACATGTCTTGTACGAAGACAAAACCAGTAATCAATGTGCCTGTGAGTAATAGGTTACCAATCAAGATAATCTTGAACAGTTGTCGTTCAACCATCATCAATGGTGGCAAGTTTGGATTAATTGCTAACGACTTCTTAGCTTTGAGCTTGTGGTCAAGCCACGCAAGTTGTAGTGCGTATAGCGCACCAATTGTTAAGGTAGCGTAGGAGAACAGCGCAAAAGAAATGTGAATAAGTAGCTTAGGGTCGTTCTCTAAATGCTTAATAAACGTGCTTGGTAAGAAGGTAGCAGCAGTTAAGTTGATGGCAGCAAAGCTATAAACCACAGGAAGAAGGAACCACAAACGATTCTTGAGCATCGCCACACTCATCACAAGGGATATGATAAAGCTGATCAAAGAAGCGACGTTAAGAATGCTGAGGTTTTGCCCTGAACCGTCGAAAATCAGATCACTCAGAATCCAAGCGTGAAAAACCAACGCACATGCCGCACTGGCAAATACGGTTTTCGCTTTGATTCCTGACTGCTGAGAGAGTCCGGGAATGATGGTCGCAATTGCCAAAACGTAAAGAATGGCGGCTGCGATGGCAATTAAGCTATCCATGAATCTTAAGAGTTATTGTGCACAATGGTGAAAATTATACCTTGCATTACTCTTTGGGGCTATGGGCGATGCCTCATCAATCACGAGAGATGAGATATTGAAATTAACAAGTTAGCCCTCAAGTTAAGGATAAGAGCAGTGTTCGGGTATGACTGTGACGTTGGCTAAGGTATACTCACACTAATTAATCGCCATTTTAGCGAAGAGACAAAGATGTTTGAGAATTTAACGGATCGATTATCCAAAACGCTGAAGAATATCAGCGGTAAAGGTCGTCTGACCGAAGACAACATTAAAGAAACCCTACGTGAAGTACGCATGGCACTATTGGAAGCGGACGTTGCGCTTCCTGTTGTACGTGAATTTGTAAACCGCGTTAAAGAAAAAGCGGTGGGTGTAGAAGTTTCTAAATCCCTAACACCGGGTCAAGAGTTCATCAAGATCGTTCAAGCTGAGCTTGAAGCGGTTATGGGTGAATCTAACGAAGCTCTTAACCTAGCAGCACAGCCGCCAGCAGTGCTTTTGATGGCAGGTCTACAAGGTGCGGGTAAAACTACATCGGTAGGTAAGCTTTCTAAACTGCTAAAAGAGCGTGATAAGAAGAAAGTTTTGGTTGTGTCTGCCGACGTTTACCGTCCTGCGGCAATCAAACAGCTAGAAACCTTAGCATCAGACATCGGTGTCGACTTCTTCCCATCTTCACCGGATCAAAAGCCAATTGATATTGCTAACGCAGCTATCGATCACGCGAAGAAGAAATTCTACGACGTGTTGATTGTCGATACCGCGGGTCGTTTGGCTATCGATGAAGAAATGATGGGTGAGATTAAAGATCTTCACTCAGCGATTAACCCTGTTGAGACGCTGTTTGTTGTCGATGCAATGACAGGTCAAGATGCGGCGAATACAGCAAAAGCATTCGGTGATGCGCTACCGCTAACTGGTGTGATTCTGACTAAAGTTGATGGTGATGCACGTGGTGGTGCGGCGCTATCAGTTCGTCACATCACAGGTAAGCCAATCAAATTCCTAGGTGTGGGTGAGAAAACCGACGCGCTAGAACCGTTCCATCCTGATCGTGTTGCATCGCGCATTCTAGGTATGGGTGACGTACTGTCACTTATCGAAGACCTACAACGCAATGTAGACCAAGAAAAAGCAGAGAAGCTAGCGAAGAAGTTCAAAGAGAAGAAAGGTTTTGACCTTGAAGACTTCCGTGAACAGCTAGGTCAAATGCAAAACATGGGGGGCATGATGGGTATGCTAGACAAGCTACCAGGCATGTCTCAGCTACCATCAGACGTGAAAGACAAAGTTGACGACAAGATGTTTAAGCAGATGGAAGCGATCATCAGCTCAATGACAATGAAAGAACGTCAACGCCCAGAAATCATCAAAGGTTCGCGTAAGAAGCGTATCGCTGCAGGTTCTGGTGTTCAGGTTCAAGACGTTAACCGTCTATTGAAGCAGTTCACCCAAATGCAGAAGATGATGAAGAAAATGCAAAAGGGCGGCATGAAAGGCATGATGCGCAACATGCAAGGTATGATGGGCGGCGGCGGTATGGGTGGAGGCGGTGGCTTCAATCCATTTGGCCGTTAAACGATTGCCTAGACTTTAGTTTCAGGGTGTTAGCTACATCACAAACTTGAATTTCAATTTATGTTGGTGAAAAAGTAACTAAATCCCTTGCATTGCTTCGGGATAAGAGTAAAATTCCGGAGCTTTATTTTGGCACGAGACCCCAGATTGTTCAGTTTTATGAATGATTATTGGGGTTAATTTTATTTTTGAGAAAGCAAAGAGGACGACATGGTAACCATTCGTTTGGCACGTCACGGCGCTAAAAAGCGTCCATTTTATCAAATCGTAGTAGCGGACAGCCGCAACGCTGCAACTGGCCGTTTCATCGAGAAAGTTGGTTTCTTTAACCCAACTGCAAAAGGTCAAGAAGAAGGTCTACGTCTAGACCTAGACCGCGTTAACCACTGGGTTGGTCAAGGCGCGTCTCTATCTGACCGCGTTGCTAAGCTAGTTAAAGACGCTCAAAAAGCGGCTTAATTTTTTTACTTTAGAAGTAGAAACTAGTTTATGTCGATGAAAGGTAAAGAAACAATGAGCAACGAAAAGATTGTTGTAGGCAAGTTTGGTGCTACTTACGGCATTCGTGGTTGGCTTAAAGTTTTTTCCTACACAGACAATGCTGAAAGCATTTTCGATTACAGCCCTTGGTTTATTAACCAAAAGGGTACGTGGGTTGAGTACAAAGTAGAAAGCTGGAAGCGCCATAACAAAGGTATGGTGGCTAAGCTGGAAGGTCTAGATATTCGTGAAGACGCGCATCTAATGACAAACTTTGAAATTGCTATCGACCCTGCGGTACTTCCTGAATTGTCAGAAGATGAGTTCTACTGGCGTGAATTGTTTGGGATGCAAGTAGTAACCACTAAAGGTTACGATCTAGGTGTCGTATCTGACATTTTAGAAACTGGCTCAAACGATGTTCTGGTTGTTAAAGCAAATCTTAAAGATGCTTTCGGGCAGAAGGAACGATTAATCCCGTTCCTTGAAGAGCAAGTGATCATCAAAGTTGATCGCGAAGCTCAACGGATCGAAGTTGACTGGGATCCTGGATTCTAATCTCCAAAATTACAGAGCGAGATAAACATGTGGGTTGGCGTAATTAGCCTGTTTCCTGAAATGTTCCGTTCTGTTACTGATTTTGGGGTAACAGGTCAAGCGGTTAAAAAAGGTCTTTTGTCGATTGAGACTTGGAATCCTCGCGATTTCACTCACGACAAGCATCGCACTGTCGATGACCGACCTTACGGTGGTGGCCCTGGTATGCTAATGATGGTTCAGCCTTTGCGCGATGCCATTCATACCGCGAAAGCAGCCTCACCGGGTAAGACGAAAGTCATTTACCTTTCTCCTCAAGGTCGCAAGCTCGACCAAAAAGGGGTTGAAGAACTGGCAACGAATGAGAATTTACTTCTGATTTGTGGCCGTTACGAAGGGGTAGATGAGCGCATCATTCAATCTGAAGTCGACGAAGAATGGTCGATTGGTGATTTTGTGATGACGGGTGGTGAGATACCTGCCATGACGTTAATCGATTCTGTCTCTCGGTTTGTTCCGGATGTACTAGGGGATTTTGCGTCAGCAGAAGAAGACTCTTTTGCAAATGGCTTGTTAGATTGCCCTCACTATACGCGTCCTGAAGTGTTGGATGATAAAGAAGTGCCAGCGGTACTGATGTCAGGCAACCACAAGGACATTCGTCAATGGCGACTAAAGCAGTCGCTAGGCCGAACTTGGCTAAGAAGACCAGAGCTCCTGGAAAACCTAGCTCTGACTGACGAACAGGAACAATTACTTGCTGAGTTCATTAGTGAACATAACGCAAAGTAACCTAATTTATTTAGTATCAGTTTATTCTAGGAATTTAAAAAATGAGTAACATCATCAAGGCTCTTGAAGAAGAGCAAATGAAATCAGGCCTGCCTAAATTTGCACCAGGTGACACTGTTGTAGTTCAGGTTAAAGTTAAAGAAGGTGAGCGTGAGCGTCTACAGGCTTTTGAAGGCGTTGTAATCGCAATCCGTAACCGTGGTCTTCACTCTGCTTTCACTGTACGTAAGATCTCTAACGGTGAAGGTGTTGAGCGTACGTTCCAAACTCACTCTCCAGTTGTTGATAGCATCGAAGTTAAACGCCGTGGTGCAGTACGTCGTGCCAAGTTGTACTACCTACGTGAGCGTTCTGGTAAGTCAGCTCGTATCAAAGAGAAACTTGCTAAGAAGTAATGCTATAACTAGCGTTCTCATAGTAAACGGAGCCCATTTGGGCTCCGTTTTTTTATGCGAGAAAAAGTTAGGGAACGGACTTCGTCCTTCTAGAATCGGAAACGCTACGCTTCGAGATTCGAGAGCACTTCGCTTTAAGAATCGAGAGGTGTTGTTGGAGGGGGAGTGCAAGAAGTTTATCCCCGAAGGCTTTGACAGGGCTTGTTCCTAAAAAACAAAATAGAGCCGAATCCCGAATCCCGAATCCCGAATCCCGAATCCCGAATCCCGAATCCCGAAAAACAAAAAGGGTCGATGCTCTCACATCAACCCCTTTATTATTCTCAAAGCTTAGCGTCCTTGTTTCTCGACTCTAGCTTCTCAATTCTTTAGTACTGGTCTTCAGACCAACCATCGCTGTCCGACATATCCGGAGCACCGGCGATGGCGTTTTCTTCATCAGCCCATTCGCCAAAATCAATCATTTGGCACTGCTTGCTACAGAAAGGGCGGTGAGGGCTTTGTTCGCCCCACTCAACGTCAGCGCCACATTGTGGGCATGGAACGACTGTAATTTTAGACATCGTCATTCGTCCTATTTATTCGGTGTTCAAAGGTATTAAGGCAATAGTAGTGCTTGTTGAGCTTAGCTACAAACAGCAAGTTCAAACTCGACATCTTGCGTGCAAGCTTGACCACTTTCGAAAGCCATAAACTTGATGGCGAAACGGTTCTTATGACCCGAAATCATCGGGTAGACACCGTATTCCATTGGGATGTGTAAACGTAAAATATTGGCTTCATCAGCATCACTTTGGAAAAAGCCTGCGCGGGCGATTTGCGCTTTGAAGTGACCCGTTTCGCGAGTAAGTTTTAGCCAAAGCGCTAACGCATCAGAAAGCGGCTTTAAGCTGGCTTGCCATTGGTTAGCATCGTGCTTTTTACGCTCAATCGGTAAGTGGAGCCAATAATGCAAAGCGGGTAGGTCGAAACAACATGAACCACCAGGTAGATTGAAACGCTGGCGAATTGAACTTAAGAAGCGGTCTTCTTTTAATGCTTGGCCGAAGCGCTCAGCTGCCATCAATTGGCTGTGTACGACATCGATCTCTTTTAGAAGCTCATTCAGTGCTTGTTGATCTACGCCATCAACATTGAGCCAGTTACGATAAGCTAAGCGCTGCTTTTCAAGATCTTTAGCCAGTTCGCTTTTTAGCTGGATTTGCTCGAAGATCTCGACCATATCGAAAAGGGCACGAAAGAACAGCTGATATTGATGGTTATCAGCGAAACTTGAGGCTAGATGAGCCTGACGCAGCAAAGACTCAACTCTTAAATAGATGCGAGTTTTTTCATTTAACGGATGTTCAAATTTGTGCGTGGTCATCGACATTAGCCTTGGTGAGTTTCATTCCTATTTTCGCAGATTTTTCTTACACATGGCTAGGTACTTTTCGTGTAAATCTGTGATTTGAAGCAAAAGATCTGGGTCATCTGGATTATTCTTCACCACATCATCTGCCAGAGCAAGTCGTTGCTCACGAGAAGCCTGGGACGCCAAGATCGCATTTGCCTGCTCTTCGCTTACGTTATCGCGTTTTACAGTTCTGGATATCTGGGTTTGTGGGTCAACATCGACGACAAGAACTCGATCACATAAGCTATCAAGCTTATTCTCTACCAATAAAGGTACAACCAAGAGGGCATAGTCCGATGTGATTTGCTCCAAATCTTCGATCATCTTTTCACGAATCATCGGATGTAATAAACCATTAAGCCATGCTTTCTCTTCTGGATTAGAGAAGATCTTTTCTCTTAACTTGGCTCTATCAAGTGTCTGATCATCGCGAACAATACCCGCACCAAAGTGTTCAACGATGGCATTAAGTCCGGGAGTTCCCGGTTCTACAACTTCGCGAGCCACGATATCAGCATCGACAATGTCGATTTTGAACTGCTGTTTGAATAGGTTTGCCACCGTGGTTTTGCCACTCGCAATACCGCCAGTTAAGCCAATAACAAAAGCCATTTATACTCCTAGAATCGACGTAAAGTACCAGTTGAGGATTTGATGGCCCCAAATTAGGCTCACCCATCCCGCAATTGCAAGGTAAGGGCCGAAAGGAAAGGCTTTCTCGATACCTTGTTTTTGCAAGCGCAGTTGGATAAGACCAAAGATGACGCCCACTACTGATGAAAGCAGAATGATCATCGGTAGTGATTGCCAACCCAGCCAAGCCCCTAAGGCTGCAAGGAGTTTAAAGTCGCCATAGCCCATGCCTTCTTTGCCTGTAAGGAGCTTAAACAACCAGTAAACACTCCAAAGACACAGATAACCTGCCATTGCACCAATGATGGAGTCTTGTAGGTTTACAGGGCTGATGCCAGAGAGCGCGAGCGCAATACCTGCCCACATTAATGGCAGTGTAAGCTGGTCTGGCAACAGCATAGTATCGAGATCGATAAATGTGGCGGCAATCAATACAAAGGTAAAGAAAACCAGCGCGACAGTGAAGTAGCTAAAACCGAAGTGAAAAGCGATAAAACCCGAACAAAAGGCAGTAAGCAGTTCGATAAGAGGGTAGCGTGCACTGATAGGAGATTGGCAGTTGTGACATTTACCGCGCAGAAGCAGCCAACTAATCACTGGGATATTGTCACGAATACGAATCTGAGTGCCACATTGCTGACAAGATGAGCGTGGTACGCTTAATGTCAGTTTCTCTTTTGGTGGTTCGATTTTGTATTCAGGGAATGATTCCGCGCATTCGCGTCGCCATTCTAATTCCATGATTTTGGGTAATCGATAAATAACAACGTTGAGGAAACTACCCACGATCAAACCGAAAACCGTGGCAAATACAACGAATAGCCATGGGTAGTACTGGAATACTTCCATATCTGTCTCTTGAGCGATGAATCAAACAAGCAAGATGCTGTTTTGAAGGAATTAATTTGCTAAAGGATCATTCTATCCCAATACGCTCATCAAGTTAAAGATTGGCAAGTACATTGCTGTGACCAAACCGCCAACAACGACACCGAGAAAAACGATGATAAGTGGCTCTAAAATCTTACTTAGGTTATCGACGGTATTATCGACCTCAAACTCGTAAATTGCTGCAATCTTGTTGAGCATGTCATCCAAGCGACCAGATTCTTCGCCAATCATGACCATTTGCAATACTAGCTCGGGGAAGACATTGCAGTTGCGCATCGCAATATACATTGGCATACCCGCAGCCGTATCTCGGTATACCTCTTCTATTGCAAGTTGATAGTGCATGTTACCCGAGGTTTTTGAGGTGGTTTTTAACGCGGTGAGGATTGGGATGCCAGCACTAAAACTGGTCGCAAGCGTACGACTAAACTTGGCAATGGCGGCTTTGGATAAAACTGGACCTAAGATGGGAATCTTTAAACTGGATCGAGCGAGCAATAGCTTGAAAGAATCAGAGCGGTTCGATATGACTTTTGAGCCGATCAAGAAACTCAAGAAACCGAGTCCAATGAAAGGGCCCCAGTTCTGAGTCCAAGCAGAGAGGTCTAATACCATCTGAGTAAAAGCAGGTAAATCCGCACCAAAGCCGACAAACATCTTTTCAAACTCAGGAATGACCCGAGTCAGCATTAGGTAGGAAACCCCTAAGGCAACCAAGACAACCATGGCCGGATAAATCAGTGCTTTGATCACTTTCGCGCGCAACTGTTCGCTTTTTTCTCTGTAGGTTGCCAAACGCTCGAAGACTTGGGATAAATTACCAGACTGCTCACCCGTTGCGATTAAATCGGTATAAAGCGGATCAAAATGTGTGCTAGCGGTGCGCATGGCTTTCGACATTGGTGTTCCGGCCTCTACTGCCCGTGTCACACTCATTAAAATCGATTTCATTTCCGCTTTCTTATGATTCTCTGAAACCAACTTAAGTGCCTGAACAATCGGGACGCCTGTCATCAGCATGGTAGCTATTTGGCGAGTAAACACCGTGATGTCTTTCCCTTTGACTCTATGGCTCAGTTTAGTAATAAAAGAAATACTGCCCTTTTTCAGTTTCTTGATTTTGATGTGCTGAGCGTCGAGGCGTTCTCTTACTTCGATTTCCGTCATGGCGAGGACATTACCTGAGGTCTTCTTACCTGAGCTATTGATCCCTTTCCAACGGTAGTTCTTAAGTTGAGGAGTGATGGTTTTCATAAGCGGAGTGACTGCCTAAAATTTCTGAAAAAGTTAAAAGTAGAGAACGCGTTGCAATTCGCTGAAGCTAGTGACGCCTTGTTTGAGTTTTTCGATGCCAGACATTTGTAGGGTTTGCATCCCTTTGGCGATAGCGAGTTTTTCTAATTCGTGTACTGAAGCTCCTTTTATGAGCGCCTCAGATAGGGATTCATCAAACTTCATCACTTCATAGATGCCGGTTCGGCCTGAATAACCGTGGGTACACTCGTTACAACCATCTGGATTGGCTTTAAAGATATGCTCTGTGTTGGTAATCCCGATATGTTGCAGTTGGGCATTTGGTTCTTGCGGTTGTCTACAGTATGGGCACAGTTTACGCGCTAGCCGCTGGGCGATGATCAAGCTAAGTGAGGAGGCAAGGTTAAAGCTTTCAACACCCATGTTGGATAATCGGATTACAGTTTCAGCGGCAGAGTTCGTATGTAACGTGGAAAGAACCAAGTGACCAGTTTGTGATGCTTTGATCGCGATTTCTGCCGTATCGAGATCTCGGATCTCACCTACCATGACTACATCAGGATCTTGGCGTAAGAAAGAGCGCAGGGCTTCGGCAAAACCAAAACCGATCTTAGGCTGGACTTGAACTTGGTTAATGCCGGGTAAGTTAATCTCCACTGGGTCTTCCGCAGTCGAGATGTTGATCTCTGTTTTATTAAGAATGCTTAGCCCTGTATAAAGAGAAACGGTTTTGCCACTACCTGTTGGACCCGTCATCAAAATCATGCCTTGTGGCCGACGCAGAGCATCCAAATAAAGCTGCTTCTGTTGGTCGCTATAACCAAGTTTATTGATATCTAATGCTGCAGAACTGCTGTCGAGTAAACGCAGTACGATCTTTTCTCCAAACAGAGTTGGCAGTGTGGAGACACGCATATCAATCGCGGTGTCTTGGTTTAATTTGAGTTTGATGCGCCCATCTTGCGGCAAACGGCGCTCAGCAATATCGAGTTTAGATAGTATCTTTATTCGGGCAGAGAGGCGGCGACTTAAATGGCTAGGTGGCTGTTGAATTTCAATCAAGATGCCATCGCAGCGTAAACGGACTCGATACATGTTTTCGTAGGGTTCGAAGTGAATATCGGAAGCCCCTTTACGAACCGCATCGAGTAAGATTTGGTTGATATAACGACTGACCGGTGATTCGTCTTGGCTGAGATCTTCAATGTTCTCAATCTCATCATCTCCAATCTCAACCAAGCTTGCGAGTTCGTCTTGGTTTATTTCTTTTAACCTCGACTTTTCCTGCCCAAGTGCTCGGCCATATAAGCGCCGAATGGCAGCGGTCAGCTCGCGAAAATCAGCCAGAACAAGTTCGACTTGCAAACCTGTTGCAAAACGAAAGTCGTCTTCGGCTTGAAGATTGGTTGGATCGGCAACCGCGAGAATCAAAGTTGATGAGGTGCGATTAAGCGGCAGAGCGTTGTGCCGAGTGATCAGATCGCGTAAGCCCAGCGTTTGGCATAACGAAGCGTACTCGTACTGATTGAGAGAAGTGCAAGAAAGCCCGAAAACAGAGCTCAGGTGCTCCGTTAATTCATGAGATTGGAAAAAGCCAGAATTGAGTAAAGCTTCTGGCATTGATATACCAGAAGCTTTAGCTTGCTCAAGTAACAGCTCTTCTTGAGAAAAGGTCAGTATCCCAGCTTGGCGAAGAACTGTTGAGAGGTTGGTTAGCATTTAACTTTTAGGGCAGAAGTCATTACTACCAAGATCACACGTTACAGCCCATGTAACCCCTGACATAGTTAACGTAGGCGTCAATTTAATAGTTCCGTTCTTTTTAAGACCAGCTTTACCTTTTGTTCCATCTACAGTTGCAGTAACTGTTCCTGTGATAGTCGCGGCTGCTGATGAGGTTGCAGCAGCAGTGACTGCAACGTCAGACGTTATGGCAAATGCATTTCCTGTACCCTTATCAAAGTCCTGAGCTGCGGGAACATTGGGTTGTCCAGCTGCGCAATTAGTTCCTCCACTTAACAGACAAACACCTACACCAGCTTTCATAGCTGAAGCAGTGCTGAGCATTTCAGAAGCGTGAGTTTTGTTAGTGTAATTTTGGTAAGCAGGCACTGCAAACGCAGCCAAGATACCGATAATCGCCACGACAATCATCAATTCAATCAGCGTAAAACCTTGCTGCTTTTTCTGTTTATTCGTTTTCATCTTCTTTCCTTAAGATAAATTTAGTTAATGCTTATGCATGGGGCAGAAGAGTAAAAAGAGTAGAAACAAGTGGAAACTGGAAACGAAGTGGCTCTCGAGTGAGATAAAAATCTTTGCACTGTAGTTGCATATTGCATGCAAGGTTTTGCGAGTGGTGTTATTTTTTAAGCGGATAAAAATAAAGAGCCTTGCGGCTCTTTATTGCGGTTTGAAAAGCGTAACTCTATGAGATTAAGAGAGTTAGCATCGCTTGGTTCTCTAGAATTACTTGAAGCGCATCGAAAGATCCATCGCTTTTAGGTGCTTAGTCAAAGCACCCACCGAGATGTAATCGACGCCGGTTTCTGCATATTCAGCGATGGTTTCTAGGGTAACGTTACCTGAGTTTTCTAATGCCGCACGACCTGCGTTGATCGCGACCGCTTCACGCATCATATCTGTCGTGAAGTTATCTAGCATAATGATATCTGCACCCGCTTCGATTGCTTCTTTTAGCTCTTCTAAGCTTTCCGTCTCAACTTCAACAGGCTTGCCTGGGTTTAATTCTTTTGCAGTAGTGATCGCTTGAGTGATGCCGCCACAAGCAATGATGTGGTTTTCTTTAATAAGGTAGGCATCGAACACACCGATACGATGGTTGAAACCACCGCCACAAGCTACTGCGTATTTAAGCGCACTACGTAGACCTGGAATTGTTTTACGTGTATCTAATAGACGACATTCAGTGTGAGCAATTTTCTCTGCGTATTCAGCGGTAATGGTCGCGCAGCCTGAAAGGGTTTGAATAAAGTTCATTGCGTTGCGCTCGCCAGTGAGCAAATCACGAGCAGGACCTGTCAGTGTGCAAAGTGTTTGGTTTGGTTCAACCTTGTCGCCATCTTTTACATTCCATTCGATGGTCACTTTGCTACCCAGTTGTTTAAATACTTCATCTGCCCACGCTTGGCCACAAAACACACCGTGTTCACGAGTGATGATGGTTGCGGTGTTAATAGCGTCAGCTGGGATAAGCGATGCGGTGATGTCTTTGTCTGCATCCAATGTGCCACCTAGATCTTCTTTTAGGGTATCGGCTACGGCGCGAGTGATTTCTAATGGAAGTTGTTGCTTAAGGTATTCTAGGCGTTCTTGGCTGTTGTGTGTGTTCTTCATCGCAAATCTTGTCTTGAAAGGGAGATGGCAACGAATGATACTCTCCGGTGTCAATAATTTCAGCAGTTAATTTGCAAAGTAGAGAGGTTGATATGTGCCTAAAAATCGAGAATGGTTGGTTGACGGAGGCAAAGCACGTCCCATCGCCATTTTTTGATGCTCGTTCTGATAAAAATGACATCTCTCTGCTGGTGGTTCACAACATCAGTCTACCACCGGGTCAGTTTGGTGGCTCTTATATAGAAGACTTTTTCACGGGCAACCTTGACCCCAATACACACCCATTCTTTGAAGTAATTCACAAAATGGGCGTTTCGGCTCATTGTTTAATTAAGCGTGATGGCGAGATTGTTCAGTTTGTTTCTTTTTTAGACAGAGCATGGCATGCCGGACAATCCAGCTTCGCTGGCCGAGAACGCTGTAATGACTATTCAATTGGTATTGAGTTGGAAGGTACCGAGTTTGTTGCGTACACAGAAGAGCAATATCAATCACTTACTGCATTGACCCAAGCTGTTATGCATTCCTACCCAAAAATCACCTTGCCGAGAATCACGGGGCATCAGTATATCGCTCCCTTGAGAAAAGCTGATCCTGGTCTAAGCTTTGACTGGGTCAAGTTCCGGCACCAGATAAAACGCTAACTTGTAGCGAAAATGTAAATTCAAAAAACAGAAATAAATAAGGCATACACTCAGGTATGCCTTTTTTCGATACAAGAAATATGAGCGCTTGTTAAAAGTTAACTACATTTTGAACGCTTAAATCGGCGATCGGTGCAAAAGTGTACAGATAATTTTGTCATTTTTTGTTTTTGTTGATCAAATTTACTAGCACGCAGAGCTCCCATCTGTTTTGTTTATGTAATTGGTCATACCAATTTTATTGCCGTTTTAATAGTCGATTGTTATCAGAGTGTTGGTTGTAAGTCCATTCTATGATTTAGGTCAATTTTTGGCTGGACAGTGGCGTTTTAATTATGTTAATTTCTGCACCATCTTAAAATTGGTATTACCAATTACCTGCAAGAGTAGAAGAACAATAAATTATGGCTTATCAAAGGATTCGTCAGCCAAAACTCTCTGATGTTATTGAACAAGAGTTGGAAAGGTTGATTGTGGAAGGAACATTGTCTCCGGGGCAGCAGTTGCCACCAGAGCGCGAACTCGCTAAGCAGTTCGATGTGTCTCGTCCATCTGTCCGTGAAGCCATTCAACGCTTGGAAGCAAAGCGTTTGCTTACTCGCCGTCAAGGCGGTGGCACATTCGTTAGCGAAAACATCTGGAAAAGCTTTTCAGATCCTTTGTTGAACTTGTTGTCGACTCACTCCGAAACGCAGTTAGACCTACTTGAATCGCGCCATGCGATGGAAGGAATTTCGGCGTACTTTGCAGCATTGCGTGGTACCGAAGAAGATTTTGCACGCATTCAAGCTTGCCTGAATCAAATCAGTGAAGAGCAAAAAAGCGACAACGTTGAAGCGGAAGCTGCGGCAGTAATGCAGTTCCTTATTGCTTTAACAGAAGCGGCGCACAATGTTGTATTGCTTCATATTGTTCGTAGCCTTGCGCCTTTGCTTGAGCAAAATGTTCTACAGAATCTAAAGCTCTTACATCGCCGCGAAGAAGTGGTCGATAAAGTAAGTAAACACAGAGCTAATATCGTGGATGCGATTGTTTCTGGTCAGCCTGAAAAGGCGCGTGAAATGTCTCACTCACATTTAGCTTATATCGAAGAAACATTGTTGGATTTGACTCGAGAAGAGTCTCGACGAGAGCGTTCTCTGCGTCGAATTCAGCAAGGTAACGATTCTTAATACAAGAACCGCTTACTTAAATAAGTAGATCCAACCAACAGAAGGATAGATCGCCATGTCTGACATGAAGCATGACGTAGATGCACTGGAAACTCAAGATTGGCTACAAGCCCTTGAATCAGTTGTTCGTGAAGAAGGTGTAGAACGTGCACAGTTTCTACTAGAAACCGTTCTAGAAAAAGCACGTCTAGACGGCGTTGATATGCCAACTGGCATCAACACAAACTACATCAACACTATTCCAGCAGCACAAGAACCAGCTTACCCTGGTGACGTAACTCTTGAGCGTCGTATTCGTTCGATTATTCGCTGGAACGCAATCATGATCGTATTGCGTGCTTCTAAGAAAGACCTAGACCTAGGTGGTCACATGGCTTCTTACCAGTCAGCTGCAGCGTTCTACGAAGTTTGTTTCAACCACTTCTTCCGTGCTCCAAACGAGACGGACGGTGGCGATCTAGTTTACTACCAAGGTCACATCTCACCAGGTATCTACTCTCGTGCGTTCGTTGAAGGTCGTCTAACTGAAGAGCAGCTAGACAACTTCCGTCAAGAAGTAGACGGTAAAGGTGTTCCTTCATACCCACACCCTAAACTGATGCCTGAGTTCTGGCAGTTCCCAACAGTATCTATGGGTCTTGGTCCTATCTCTGCTATTTACCAAGCACGTTTCCTTAAGTACCTAAACGGCCGTGGCCTTAAAGATACTTCTGCTCAACGTGTATACGCTTTCCTAGGCGACGGTGAGATGGATGAGCCAGAATCACGTGGTGCAATTTCTTTCGCTGCGCGTGAAAAGCTAGACAACCTATGTTTCCTAATCAACTGTAACCTACAGCGTCTAGATGGCCCTGTAATGGGTAACGGTAAGATCATTCAAGAGCTTGAAGGTCTATTCAAAGGTGCAGGTTGGAACGTAGTTAAAGTTATTTGGGGTAACAACTGGGATGCACTACTAGCTAAAGATACGACTGGTAAGCTACTACAGCTTATGAACGAAACGATCGATGGCGACTACCAAACATTCAAATCTAAAGATGGCGCATACGTACGTGAGCACTTCTTTGGTAAGTACCCTGAGACTGCTGCACTAGTTGCAGACATGACTGACGACCAAATTTTCGAATTGAAGCGTGGTGGTCACGATTCTTCTAAGCTGTTTGCTGCATTTAACAATGCAAAAGAAACAAACGGCAAGCCAACAGTAATCCTAGCTAAGACTGTTAAAGGTTACGGCATGGGTGAAGCGGCTGAAGGTAAGAACATCGCTCACGGTGTTAAGAAGATGGACATGACTCACGTACAATACCTACGTGATCGTCTAGGTCTACAAGACATTCTTTCTGATGAGAAAGTAGCTGAACTGCCTTACCTAAAACTGGAAGAAGGTTCTGCTGAATACGAATACCTACATGCTCGTCGTAAAGCTCTGAAAGGTTACACGCCACAGCGTCTACCTAAGTTTACACAAGAGTTCAAAGTACCTGAGCTAGAAGAGTTTGCTCCTCTACTTGGTGCTCAGAAGCGTGAAATCTCAACGACTATGGCTTACGTACGTACGTTGAACATCCTGCTTAAAGACAAGAACATCGGTAAGAACATCGTTCCTATCATCTGTGATGAAGCGCGTACGTTCGGTATGGAAGGTCTATTCCGTCAAGTGGGTATCTACAACCCAGACGGTCAAGAATACACACCTGAAGATAAAGGCATCGTTTCTTACTACAAAGAAGCAACATCAGGCCAAGTTCTTCAAGAAGGTATCAACGAACTAGGTTCAATGGCATCTTGGGTTGCTGCTGCTACTTCTTACAGCACAAACGATCTGCCAATGATCCCGTTCTACATCTACTACTCAATGTTCGGTTTCCAACGTATTGGTGACATGGCATGGCTAGCAGGTGACCAACAAGCTCGTGGCTTCCTACTAGGTGCTACAGCTGGTCGTACAACACTGAACGGTGAAGGTCTACAGCACGAAGATGGTCACTCGCACATTCAAGCGAACACTATCCCGAACTGTATCTCTTACGACCCAACATTCGCTTACGAGCTAGCAGTAATCATGCAAGATGGTATCCGTCGTATGTACGGTCCTGAGCAAGAAAACATTTACTACTACCTAACAGTAATGAATGAAAACTACGCAATGCCAGCAATGCCAGAAGGCGCTGAAGAAGGCATCCGTAAAGGTATCTACAAGCTTGAGTCTCACGAAGGTGCTAAGGGTAAAGTTCAGCTAATGAGCTCTGGTACTATCATGAACGAAGTACGTAAAGCAGCGACTATCCTAAGCGAAGAGTACGGCGTAGCATCTGACGTGTTCTCTGTAACTTCATTCAACGAGCTAACTCGTGATGGTCAAAATGCAGAGCGTTACAACATGCTTCACCCAGAAGCTGAAGCGAAAGTGCCTTACATCACTACTGTTCTTGGTAACGAACCAGCAATCGCTGCGACGGATTACATGAAGAACTACGCTGAGCAAGTACGTGCATTCATGCCAACTGAGTCTTACAAAGTTCTTGGTACTGACGGCTTCGGTCGCTCAGACAGCCGTGAGAACCTACGTCGTCACTTCGAAGTTAATGCAGGCTACGTGGTAGTTGCAGCACTAACTGAACTAGCGAAACGTGGTGATGTTGAGAAGTCTGTTGTTTCTGAAGCAATTGCTAAGTTCAACATCGACACTGAAAAAACTAACCCACTTTACGCTTAATACAGCGCTTAACTAGAAGGTAAATAAGCAATGGCAATCGAAATTAATGTACCTGACATCGGTGCGGATGAGGTTGAAGTTACTGAGATTCTTGTAAGCGTTGGCGACAAGGTTGAAGAAGAACAGTCTCTGATCACTGTAGAAGGCGACAAAGCTTCTATGGAAGTTCCAGCGTCTCAAGCAGGTATCGTAAAAGAAATCAAAGTTGCAGAAGGCGATTCAGTAACAACTGGTTCTCTTATCATGATTTTCGAAGCCGAGGGTGCAGCTGACGCTGCACCTGCTCCTGCGGCAGAAGCGGCTCCAGTAGCAGCTCCAGCAGCAGCAGCGGCAGCAGAACTAAAAGAAGTTCACGTTCCTGATATCGGTGGCGACGAAGTAGAAGTTACTGAGATCATGGTTAAAGTTGGCGATGCAGTAGAAGAAGAGCAATCACTTCTAACTGTAGAAGGCGACAAAGCTTCTATGGAAGTACCAGCACCATTTGCAGGTACGGTTAAAGAGATCAAGATTGCTGAAGGCGATTCAGTAACAACTGGCTCTCTTGTGATGGTATTTGAGGTAGCTGGCTCAGGCGCAGCGGCTCCAGCTCCTGCAGCGGTTGAAGCGCCAGCAGCACCTGCGGCGGCTCCTGCGGTAGCAGCGGACAAAGAAGTTAACGTTCCAGATATCGGTGGTGACGAAGTAGAAGTTACTGAGATCATGGTTAAAGTTGGCGATACAGTAGAAGAAGAGCAATCTCTAATTACTGTAGAAGGCGACAAAGCTTCTATGGAAGTACCAGCACCATTCGCAGGTACAGTTAAAGAGATCAAGATTGCTGAAGGCGACAAAGTAACGACTGGCTCTCTAATCATGACTTTCGTTGTTGAAGGCGCAGCACCTGCTCCTGCGGCGGCTCCAGCTCAAGCGGCAGCACCTGCTCCAGCAGCAGCTCCTGCACCAAAAGCTGAAGCTCCAGCGGCGGCACCTGCAGCGAACGATTTCCAAGAAAACAACGAATACGCACATGCGTCTCCAGTTGTTCGTCGTCTAGCTCGTGAGTTTGGCGTAAACCTATCTAAGGTTAAAGGTTCTGGTCGTAAGAGCCGTATCCTAAAAGAAGACGTTCAAAACTACGTGAAAGACGCGCTTAAGCGTCTTGAGTCTGGCGCAGGTGCAGCAGCATCTGGCAAAGGCGACGGTGCAGCACTTGGTCTACTACCTTGGCCAAAAGTTGACTTCAGCAAGTTCGGCGAAACTGAAGTTCAGAAGCTGTCTAAGATCAAGAAGATCTCTGGTGCAAACCTACACCGTAACTGGGTGATGATTCCTCACGTTACACAGTGGGATAACGCTGACATCACTGAGCTAGAAGCATTCCGTAAAGAACAGAACGCAATCGAAGCGAAGAAAGACACTGGCATGAAGATCACTCCTCTTGTGTTCATCATGAAAGCGGTAGCGAAAGCACTAGAAGCGTTCCCAGCGTTTAACTCTTCACTTTCTGAAGATGGCGAAAGCATCATTCTTAAGAAGTACGTGAACGTAGGTATTGCAGTTGATACGCCGAACGGTCTTGTTGTTCCGGTATTTAAAGACGTGAATAAGAAAGGCATCTACGAGCTATCTGAAGAGCTAATGGCAGTTTCTAAGAAAGCACGTGCAGGCAAGCTAACAGCAGCTGATATGCAAGGCGGTTGTTTCACAATCTCTAGCCTTGGCGGTATCGGCGGTACAGCGTTTACACCAATCGTAAACGCGCCAGAAGTTGGTATCCTAGGTGTATCTAAATCTGAAATGAAGCCGGTGTGGAACGGTAAAGAGTTCGAACCACGTCTACAGCTTCCACTGTCTCTATCATACGACCACCGTGTGATCGATGGTGCAGAAGGTGCACGCTTCATTACTTTCCTAAACGGTGCACTATCAGACATTCGTCGCCTAGTACTGTAATATAGAAAGTAATAGTTAAGGTGGCTTTCGGGTCACCTTACTTCTTTATATAAAAGACTATTTTTAGACGACAATTTCTCACATCGTTCAGAATCTGAAAGATGAATTGTTGTCTAGCTCACAGGCTAACTTAAAGCTGCTTTCACACTGTTAACATCTCTGTAAAATATTGACCGTTTGAAAGCCTAATAATTTAAGAACATCTACTCAGCCTGTTAGGGATAATGACTACAAGAGGTCACAATGAGCAAAGAAATTAAAGCCCAAGTTGTTGTACTTGGTTCTGGTCCTGCTGGTTACTCAGCTGCATTCCGTTGTGCGGACTTAGGTCTAGAAACAGTACTAGTTGAACGTTACAGCACTCTTGGCGGTGTATGTCTAAACGTTGGTTGTATTCCATCTAAAGCACTTCTTCACGTTTCAAAAGTTATCGAAGAAGCGAAAGCGATGGCTGAGCACGGCGTTGTGTTTGGCGAACCACAAACAGACATCAGCAAAATCCGTATCTGGAAAGAGAAAGTTGTAAATCAACTGACTGGCGGTCTTAGCGGTATGGCTAAGATGCGTAACGTTACTGTAGTAAACGGCTACGGTAAGTTCACAAGCCCTAACTCTATCCTTGTAGAAGGCGAAGGCGAAGCAACAACTGTTAACTTCGACAACGCTATCATTGCTGCGGGTTCTCGCCCAATCAAACTGCCATTCATCCCACATGAAGACCCACGTATTTGGGATTCAACGGATGCGCTAGAGCTGAAAGAAGTACCAGAAAAACTGCTTATCATGGGTGGTGGTATCATCGGTCTAGAAATGGGTACGGTTTACCACTCACTAGGTTCTAAAGTAGACGTAGTAGAGATGTTTGACCAAGTTATTCCAGCGGCGGATAAAGACATCGTTAAAGTCTTCACTAAGCGTATTAAAGACAAGTTCAAGCTAATGCTTGAGACTAAAGTAACTGCAGTTGAAGCGAAAGAAGACGGTATCTACGTTTCAATGGAAGGCAAAAAAGCGCCAGCAGAAGCTGAGCGTTACGATGCGGTTCTTGTTGCTATCGGTCGTGTACCAAACGGTGCGCTTATCGATGCTGAAAAAGCAGGTATTGAAGTGGACGAGCGCGGCTTTATCAACGTTGATAAGCAAATGCGTACTAACGTTCCTCACATCCACGCAATCGGCGACGTAGTTGGCCAACCAATGCTTGCTCACAAAGGTGTGCATGAAGGTCACGTTGCTGCAGAAGTTATCTCTGGTAAGAAGCATTACTTCGATCCTAAAGTTATTCCATCAATCGCTTACACTGAGCCAGAAGTGGCATGGGTTGGTAAGACAGAGAAAGAAGCGAAAGCAGAAGGCATCAACTACGAAGTGGCAACATTCCCATGGGCAGCATCAGGTCGTGCAATCGCGTCTGACTGTGCAGACGGTATGACTAAGCTAATCTTCGATAAAGAAACTCACCGCGTAATCGGTGGTGCTATCGTTGGTACTAACGGTGGTGAACTACTTGGTGAAATCGGCCTAGCTATCGAGATGGGTTGTGATGCTGAAGATATCGCACTAACTATCCACGCTCACCCAACTCTACACGAGTCTGTGGGTCTAGCTGCTGAAGTATTTGAAGGTTCAATCACTGACCTTCCAAACAAAAAAGCAGTTAAAAAGAAAAAATAATTTTTCTTGAATGCTGAATGATAAAAACCGCTGATTCGTCAGCGGTTTTTTATTGGAAGAAAAGAATGCGGTGCTTGGAGATTCGGGAGCGCTCCGGTCTATAAATCGAGAGGAGGCTATTGAAAGAGCCCCTGCTCTAAAAGGAGTTGACGGAATTTGTCCCTCGAAAGACAAAATAAGCTCGCTTCTC
>NZ_JAHGAC010000021.1:0-33852 GCF_030248355.1 Vibrio sp. B172a
GTTGATTGAAGTCCGTAATGAAGTAGGGAAGCCAGGCATTGGCCTCTTTGATGGTGTTAATGCCTTGTAGTCGCATCTCTTTAATGAGGCGGTCTTGAAGTGTTAGGTTCGCTCGTTCTTCTCGGCCTTTCGCTTGTGAGCTGTTCGCACAGATTAAGTCGATGCTAGGCTCTTTTAGTATGCGTCCATATTGCGTAGGATTTTTAGCTTCAACCGCATTCTTGTTACTGTTATGAAATACAGCGTGCCTATCACTGTAGAATGCAAGCGGCTTGCCGTGTGCCTCTAGGTACTCTCGGGTTGTTACCATATAGTCAATGGCTGATTCCGTTTCACTAAACCGCAGGTTCATTAATCGTCCAGTTGCATCGTCGATGAAAACCAGCAGACAGCATTTTGGACTTCGGCCTTCGAACCAATCATGGTGAGAACCATTAATCTGAACCAGTTCTCCTAGGCAGTCTCTTCGATGACGAGGTTGGTACACTCGAGGGTGACGCTGAGCATGTGGCACCCAGAGACCATCAGCAATCATCCATTGACGTAACGTTTCATTAGAAATGGGTAAGTTATGGATCTCAATAAGTTTTTCTCTTGCTAACGTTGGGGCGAAATCCGAATAGTGTTTACGAACAAGCGTTAAGATAGTCTGACGATAATCACTCGATATACGATTATTACTGGGCTTGCCACGAGCGCCGTGCACCAAACTGACCGCACCGGATTCTCGCAAGCTGTTCATTAAACGCTGCACTTGGCGTTCACTCAAGTTTAAGATCTGGGCAGCATCCGAACGTCGTAAGCGACGCTCACAAACGTCATTGATCACTTTGTATCGTGAAAGGTCTTTGTCACTCATAGTTACCAACATCCCAATGTTCCTTAAATAAGTTCACATAAGAATGAAGTTAGCGGTTGAACCTAAAAAAGAGACATTTTAACTTTGCTAAAATGGTAAAAACCTATTAGTGTGAGATTTTCTTTACTTGAGAATCAGAAACTTACCCATTTAACATGAGATTGCTGCCATTATTAAAACCAACTAAAATGAGATTTTTACAAATCTCCATTCAAGGTGAGATTTTTATATTAAATCAATGTCTTGCAATAAAATAATATACACAATTTTGTATAAGGTCACAAGCTAACCGACGCCGCGCAAATAGCGCAAGATACGGTTGTTGAACTTGTTTTCTGATGCTGATGGTAAGCCACAGTATGGAAGGGTAAGTAACGTGATCTGACGTCAATTATCATGTTGAAAACTCGTACTACAGGTTCTCATTTACTTGATAAGCTCGTCGTCCCGGAGAAGTATGTGCTTGTGGTGCTTGTGGTTCTATGAGGTAGGCATCCCCGGGGAATCGAATCGCCGCCCCCTTGCTTGCACTGCTCCTGATAAAGATTGTTCAATCTCAGAATCATTTTTGGACAAAAGTTAGCTAGTGCATTTTATCTAACTTATCTCAATCTCATTAGTTCAGTAGTCATCGTCTTAATCCTGTTGTCAATGATAGAATACAACCAATTCAAATCACTGAAGAAATCAAATGAAAGATATTATTTTCGATGATTTCAGTAGCGCATTCGGTCTACTGAAAGAAGTAAAGAAAGGAACGGTTCAACCATCAGGCGATAAGTTCATCTGGTCATGCCAACAAGCCATGACGGAAGCCGAGAAGAAAATCGTTGTTATGCATACTCCTTTCGATCAGATGGAAATGCCGACATGTCCTTTAACTCTCTATAAAGGGCGAGTTATCCATCAGGAAACTGGCGATCTTGACTGGTGTATTCCTGATAGCAAGATCAGGTTAGAAGCCGGATATAGTCGTGAACAAGTCGGAGTAGCCAAACGTATCTGCAAACTTCATAACGAAGCTGAATATCTCGGTTATAGTGATTGGAGATTGCCAACTATCTATGAGTTGAGCATCTTTGAAGATCAAGAGCTTGCAGAGCTATTAGGCAAGGATAAAAAGAAATATTGGACGAGTAATAAAGTTGAAACTTATGGCAGCAACTATGATGATGGTTGTGGAGTTCTTGGATATCTCGGAAGTCAGAGAATCATCAATCAAAGATATCATGATAGCAAGAAAAGCTGGTCATCATGCGGTAACTATCTAAGTTTTGAAGGTGGCGGCTATTCTGATGATGGTGAAGTCATTCTAGTGAGAAGCCGAACGGTGGTTGAACTATCAGGATGGAGCAAAGAACTTCATGAATGGGCGACTGACAATAAAGTTCATATGATGCCAGATACCCTTGATGGTATGATGAATCTGAAAGAACTTGATCTTTGTACTTCGGCGAAATCCCTGCCGGATGTTTTCAGCAATCTGGTTAATCTGGAATATATTGAAATGCGATTGGCTGATTGTTTCCCTGAAGTAGTCTATCAACTGCCTAATCTTAAACGATTGATGATCAGTACTGGCTCATTCAATTTCAATGAAAATGGTGATGTATCAATTGAAGATGTCATCAGTAATCTTCATAATCTGGAAGAAATAAAAGTTGAGGGATGTGAAGTTATTGATATTCATGAGAATTTTTATCAACTGACAAAGCTAACGTCGATTGATTTCACTAATAACAATATCGTAGAAATCAGTGAGAGCATCCAAAACTTGAAGAAACTAAAGTCTTTGAAACTGGCAAGAAACGATCTGAAATCGCTTCCTGATGCGATTGGAGAGCTTTCAGAACTAGAAACGTTAGAGTTTAGTTCGCGTGATATCAGATCACTTCCTGAATCAATCGGGAAACTGAAAAAACTTCAGAAGATCGAAAGCTATTTCAGTGGATTGAGTTCACTTCCTCAGTCAATCGGGGAATTGACTAAGCTGAAAGAATTGACTATCAATAATTGTGATCTGAAAGAATTGCCAGAATCAATGCAGAAACTAGAGAAACTTGAAAAATTGATGATCACTAATACTGCATTTGAAAACATTCCTTGCTGGTTCGTATGTTTGACTAATCTGAAATTCTTGAGCGTTGCCAAGAGCAAAGTGACTGAAATTCCTGATTGGTTGGCATTCCTTCCAAATCTTGAAAGAGTAGTGGTCCATCACAGTGACTTTAGAAATATCAAAGTGAATCATGAGCTGTTCAAGGAAAATGGCATCAAAATCGGAACAGCAACTTTCTAATAATCAAATCCAGATACAAAAAAGGCGACTAAAAACATGCACCCCATGAACCCACAGGGCGGTCTTGTTAATGTTTGACGTTCCAAGGTAGTAATGCATCGATATCAGGTACTGTTTTTGCTAGCTCTTTCATGCACTTGACCATATAGTCGCCGTTGGCCTTTGCTGTTTTGACGATACTGTAAAGCATCGCGCTCGCATCAGCACCATTTGGTGTGATTTTTGATCATTACAGCTAAACGCAAGGACTACAGGAAAGCATGCCACTCCGCTATTGAGGCCAGTTTTAGTTGGGCAAATACTTACAAACAGGATGTGAATGAGTAAAAGCACTAAGTGGGAATCGGGCATAAATGGGCCAAAATAGGTTGGCTGACACAAGTATGGCAACCTCACCTGTGTGAGTGCACAGAATAACTACACCACTACAGGGACACTATGCTAGAACGCCTAGTTTAATAGCGCCAAAATGTGAGCCTTTAATACCCGATTTCCCGATCATCAAAGTGCCGCACTTTAGGCGAAAATCACGCGGAATTTCGCAACGGTCAATGACAATATTGAGGCATTGGTTACAAGTAACTCGCCAACGACTCAAAACTAGATTCTCATCGGACGCTATGATGGTTAGCAAAAACTCAGCTTTAAGCTCTTGTAGAGTAACGTTGTCGATACGAAATTCATAAAGCCCATCCTTATCTAATTGTGCTATTTCAGCTACTAAATCCCTCATAGTCATATATCCTCTAAATTCCACAAGCGCCAAAAAGTGATTGGTCATAAGAATCGGGCAAAATGAGTTTCAAACTTTGTTGTTCTTCGACACAAGCGTTTGTAGCACACTACTACCAGAAACCCGAAATACCTTCTGATGTGGCACGACGTGCACTAAGCCAGATTTTATAAGTACTGATAGCTCTGCCTTCGAAACACCAAGAATAGATTGAGCTTCTGTGGCTAAAATATCCATGTTTTTGATGGACTTTAGACAGCGAATACAAAGCCTGAGCAACGAAAATTTGGCGGGGCGAAATGAATCAAAAAATGAGCCTACATGCTCTATTGTGCCCGGCATTTTCCCGTCTAGGATTGCTTGAAGAATATCAATGTCATGTACATAGAAGCGCTTCATTAATGGCAAGTATTCCCGTCTGCAAATCGTATCCCCGATGTAAGTTTTCGTTGTCATTTTAGCCAGTTTATCTGCGACTTCATCGAGACTATAAAGACTGTTGCTGCTTACCCGAGTTAGATTCAGTGTTGCAGCGAGTCCAATATCAACTAAATCTGTTGCAGAAACATTACCACCTACAGCTTCAAGCAATCCATGCGTGTTTGTGTGATATCTAAAGCACTTCAGATCGTTGGTATGTTTTCTTAATTGATTGAACGGATAATTCTGAAGTTCACTATTCATATAAGATTGAACTTCACTTAGACCACTAGTTGTCTTCAAATCATTGATTGGCCAGTGCAGACGAAGATGACCAATGAGATGATCAAAAGGTAGGAAGACTGCTGATTCACTTAGTGACGCAACAGCTGCTCGTTCCTTAGTTAATTGATTTAACCAGCTCTGTGCGTAGTAAGGCTCTGTTAACAGGCGATAGCCGAATGTCAATGCATCCTCCCAGTCGATAGACTCTGGTATATGCTCCTTTTCATCGAAAATGCTATCAAACGGACGTAGACCCCGCTGAGCAGCTAATAGCAAATCGGCATAGGCATAAATGCGTTTTGACTTGGCTAGAGCTCCTAATCTGTATATATAATCAGGTAATCGTTGCTGGAGCCCCCGAAATTTTTCACCACATTTGTCACATTTGTTTTCAAGCAATGCTTCATTCCACTCCAAGTCGTGGAGACAAGCAGAACAACGGTGAATCAGCTTGTATTGGTGCTTTTCACAATATCCCAAACCCGCGATTTGCCACACCGCGTAATGGATGCCGTGTTCGCTAATACAGTCAGGGCAGATACGAGGCTTTAAGAGAGTTACGTATTTAAAACTACGCTCATTGTCTCGTAACAGCAGTGGGTGCAGGGTATCGCAGACATTAAGTTCATCACTGTGTCCAGTGAGTGAATCAAGCTCCTGCCTTAGTTTATCGCTATTTCTCAGTAGAATTGCGAAAGGTTTACAACACATGTCTTTTGCTAGGCCTTTAGCGCTTGTCCAGCAGTTCACAGAAGCTAGTCTTGTTGTATATCCTGCTAAAGATTCACCGAGTTGTGGTCGTGGGCGGCAGGGGAGTCGTCTAATCATCACGTAGCATCTCCCGCTCAATTCTTGATCGATGCGTGTCCCACTCGGGTTTTGACAGATTAAGGTCAAATGGATTAATGGCTCGTGTTTTCTCTCACGTTGCCACGTAATAATAGGCATCGCTTAGCCCCTCAATTGAGAGCAACGCATCATCTTCTAAGTCGCACAACGCGGCTTCAATTAGATTAGCGAGGCGACCAATGCGACCATGACTGGCCAGCCACAGTCGTTTGCGCATCTGTTTGCTTTCAAACAGCTTCTTATCTTCGGGCAGCGCCTTTTGATATTTCTCAATCAAGGTGTCCCACTCTTGCGAGTCCGCCGCAATCGGCTGAAACACGTACCCGACATAAGCGCGGTGTTTAAGTTGATCTTCCTCTTTGTGCTTAGTTCGGTTCGCCTTTGATGACTTTGCCGAAGACGCGCTCAAGGGGAACTCTGCAAATAAACGCTCAAGCTTCGGCAAGCCTACAAAAACGAGCGGAATATTGGTTTTTTCAAGGAAGGTCTTAAAGAAATCCGCTACTTGCTGTACCGTTTTCTCGCCATGCTCAGGAAGAACGTGTTGTACTTCGTCGCACATAACCAGCGTTACGCCAGAGCGTTTTAGCAACTTATAAAGCGCCAACTCTCGGTCTGTTTCTTTACCACTAAAGCTCACGCCAAGTGTATCAAAAAGCAAGGTGACGATGTCTGACGGCTTCATTTTTTTGAAGAAGCGGACATACAGCACCGGCGTTACAGTGCCTGTATCAGCGTCTTGCTGAGGGTAGCGCTTTAAATAGCTGCGGCAGCACTCTGTTTTTCCAGTGTAAGAAAAACCCGTAATGGACATGCACTTTGCCTTGCGACCATAAGTCCTGTGTACGCGCTCTATCGCTTTATGAGCTTCAAGCAGTTGCGGCAGAGTCTTAAACCTTGCTTTGACAAAGTTTTCTGCACGCGCTGTTCTCGTTGGCAAAATATTAGTCGTATTCAATGTCATCCTCCATATCGTTATTCATCACAGTCGTTAGCTGCTGTTCATCGCTAAACTGGTTGGGGTTAAGGTGTTCAGCAGGCGTTGATGCTGGTTCGACATCATCAAATAGCGAGTCGAAGTCTGTTATCTCATCTAAGTCCAATACAGCGTCACCACGACGATTTGCAACATTACGGCGTTTGGATTTGTTGTCTTCATTGACGTCCGGAGTAAATTCAAATTCAACTTTCGGGGAACCCTTGCGTGCAGCGTTCAGCGCACCAAATGAAACAGCGCGATTTAGTACTCGAGCACGCGGAACACAAATGAGTTCTCCGGTTTCCGGATTCATAACTTCGATTTCGCGGGCATCGAGCGGGTTAACATAGATGTCTACTTGTATTTTCTCGGCCTTTTTTGTGTTGCCGCGAAGCTCGTGATACCACGCTGCTAACTCTTTACTTTGAAACCACTGGTATTGGTAAAAGATCCCTTTATGAGCGTTAAGCGTGCGATTTCTAACGAGTAGGCCTTTGAATCGTTCAAGCTCACCGAGGTCTGAAACGTACATCGGTGATGAGTACTCTGCGCTATTCCATGCTTCATCCCATGCTTGCGCAGGCGTTTTTCCATCAAGCCCTGAGTGAACTTGATGGTGATACTTGTCCCGGATGAACACGGCGAGGTACGACATGGCTTGTTCTACAGTCCATCGGGCTGCTTTAACAGCCGACTCATCACTATATTTACCTGGCTCATACTTACCGCCGTAACCTGCGGCCCCTTCAAAAAACTGCTTTCGAATTGTGCGAATAAAGCTTTCAACAAAGGCTTTGCCCCAGCCGTGTCGAGTCGCGCAGTATTCGATGTCGGATTGAAACATGTCCTGTACCAGCATTTTTACACGCTCGTCTCTGTACGCTGTTCCGCCATCACAAACATACTTCTTGGCGATGCCACCATATGGGTAATCCCTATCTTGCTTTAAAAGCGCTGAGTTAATCAGGGACTGACATACGTTATGCGCGTTTTCGCCTTTTTGACCTACGGTCACTTGATATCCCAAGATACATCGCGTTTTACAGCAAATCGCGAAGTAGATAGTCATTGTGCCAAGGTAATAACCTTTTTGATTGAGCAAACCAACGTTGAAATGTGCCGCGTCAAGCTCGACTCGTTCATTCGCTTCAACGACTTGATAACCAGTGGTTGTTATACGCCCAGCTGCTCTTGCCTCGCTGAGACCATCACGTTGAGCTATCACATCCAGCCGAGGCAGCTCTTTGATGCGTCGTGCAAATGTGGATTTTCCAGGGCAATCGTTAGTGAAACCCTCTGCTTCATAGAGTTTTTCGAAGTCCTGATAACTTTCAGCAACGGTCTTCTTGGCTTTCAGGTAAAACTTATTTATCGCTTTGTCCATGAGCGCCTCAAGCTCCGGACATATTCGCTTGCGTTGTGTACGCTGGCGAACCACTTGAGCAATCATGTTGTAATCATCATCACGCCAGTTTTTAAACCAACGAGCCAATGTGCTAAGCCCTGGCACATCTGAAAAATGTTCGTTTTTGGACACCTCAGCTATCACCGCTTTACGCGTCTCTATCGAGCAGGGGTTGGTGTAGCTTAGGAGGGGGCGACAATAGGCTTAACGAAAGCGAATCGTTTCTTTATCAGCGTTAGTTAACCGCTGAGCAGGAATGTGTCGAGTACGCTTCGGCACTTCAGCAACAAAGTTAATACGTTTCTGTCGACATAAATCAAAAAGTTGCTCAGGGGTAAATTGCTTGAGTTCTTTATTGTCAAAGAGCACGGCAGCGAGGTCTTTTTCAAAGAGTTTTACTACACCATATTTACCATCGATAAACAGGTTTGTTCCGGGGGTAAACCGAGCGGTTTGAACAGCATTACTATGCATTACGCCACCTCCAGCTGTATCGTGTCTTTTATGGGTTGTTCAATGTCGAAACTAACCTGACCGTGAGCCAAAAGTGCGCCGGCTACACAATCTGGAATACGTTGAAACGCTAAGAAGTCTCGCAACTCACCCAGAGAAAAGGAAAGACCCAGCGAACTAGATAAGTCTCCGATTTTTAGATGCTTTTCTACTTTAATGCGCTTGTAGTGATAGAGCCGTTTATAATTGGCAAGCTGTTGCCCAGAGGCGATAGACGCCTCAGTTACAACCCGAAATGGGAGTTGACGCTCTTCATGGAGCGCTTGGGTGATGTAGGGCAGCAATGCCTGAAATTTCGCATCCATGTCGAACCATTTTTTTTTCTTCGCTTCTAGGGCACCAAAAGGTGTCTGGCGACTGAGTGTTTGGATCAGAAAGTCAGGCGTGTACCGCCGTTGTTGCATGAAGCCATCACGGTACCGTAACGAAAAAGGCTGGCTGATATAAGCGTGAACTTTTGAGCAAAATTCAAGATGTAGGGCGACTTCAACTTCAAAAGTTCCCTCTAACCAAAGAGACTTTTGGTTTTTATGGGAGTAAAAGAATCGAGTGGCTCGCCCCCAGTTAAAGTTGTTTAGTCGTTTATCGCTCATTAATTCACCATTTGATAGTTTTCATTTGACTGTATGCACGAAAGTGACGAACTGCAAATCGATAACCTGTTGTTATTTAACGGTATATTATGTCTGTTCAATCAGTTGTCGTGATGTATATCTCTGATAACCCATGACTTTTAAAAACCGGAATTATTATTTCAAAAAATATTTTTACGGATAAAACATGAAGTAGAGAGCGTGGTAGAATAACGATGCAATAATCTAGGGAAGGGGTTATATATCTATGACTAATAAGGAAAATTTTGAGCTAATTCAATTTGTGTCAGACGTCGCTAAGAACGCTAAGCTAAAATATATAGTGATAGAGATCACAAAAGACAAGCTAGGCCCGATAACACACTATAGCAATGAACTCGAACTCATCGCAGAAGATCTGCTTAGCACTAAACTTATCCGTCTTTTAGAGCAAATTCACGAAGGAAAATTCACCCTCGACATGTCACTTCCTGATGAAAAGAAGAGGGCTATCGTGTTTACTTTCTTCAAGAAAGCAGTAACGAACGAATGCAACAGAAAGCTTAGCAGTTGGAGCAACGACCACAGAAACGGTAAATTTGGTGCACGAGCAAGAGTCGTGCTGTCTCCAGACGAGCATAACGACCCAGATGGTCTTGTTAAACTCATTCTAAGTGAAAATGATGAAGTTGTACCTAATCAAAACTCCGAGAGCCTTCAAGCTTTACTCGATGAACTAAATCTATCAGAAGAAGATAAGTGGATCCTTTCGCTGCGTGGGCAAGCAACACAAGAAACAGAGCTATCAAAGCGACCTAAACCACGTACGTACAAAGAGCTTGCGTTGGTGTACGGCGGCACTGAAGACAAGTACCGAAAGATGTTTAATCGCGCTTTAGTCAAAGCTAAGACCAATTTAAAAAATACAAAGTATTGGCGTTTCCACGAAACCGATGCATGACGGATAAGTCTAAGTAGGGCAAGCCTATACTCCTTGTCATCTGCATTAATGCAGATGACAGCGCTAGTAATAGAGCAGCTTAAAGTCTATAAAACTCACCTGGAGCCATAAGGAGCAGTGAGGTGAGGGATTGTGCGATGATTCTCCAAATATCAGTATGCTATGGTTGTAAATTCCTAGATTTTCAAAAGATGCCTTTTAAAAGGTTTTTGCCCTTTATTAGTATCATCTGCACCTACTTCCTTTTTCAATTCAATATGATTATTCATAAGCCTCATTTCAGCAATGATGGGTTAGCTATTTTAGCTAATTTTGCTAAAATCTCGTTCTAAACGCAGCAAATCGTATTGAGGGTATTGTGAACAAAGTGATTAAAGAAAATATCAAACAAGCACTTGCCTCCGCTCCACGAAACGGGTTTATGGCTGAACTTCACTTACAGTCGATTAAGTACGCTGATGAGTTGGTTAACATTACAGCGAGAGAGTTTTGTGAAGAGTTAGATCTAAAACCTAGTTATGGCACAGAATTCAGTAAGATGAGAAATCTCACCACACGCCTAAAAGCCGCAGGCTTAGATACCAACAAATTATAACCGCCCAATTCTTATTAAGGTTTACCAACATGGCCATTAAAAAAACAGAACTCTATTCATCCCTTTGGGCAAGCTGTGACGAACTGCGCGGCGGTATGGACGCAAGTCAGTATAAAGACTACGTACTGACAATGCTGTTCATGAAATACGTTTCTGATAAGTACAAAGGGGTTCGTCGTGGCATGATCAAAGTGCCAGAGGGGGCGAGCTACGACGATATGATCGCAGCCAAAGGTGATAAAGAGATTGGCGATAAAATAAATAAAATCATCGCAGCGCTTGCTGAAGCCAATGATCTTAAGGGCGTGATTGACGTTGCCGACTTTAACGACGAAGACAAGTTAGGCAAAGGCAAAGACATGATCGATCGCCTAACCAAATTAGTCGGTATCTTTCAAGGGTTAGACCTTTCTGCCAACCGTGCGGATGGTGATGACCTACTTGGCGATGCATACGAGTACCTTATGCGCCACTTTGCTACCGAGTCTGGTAAGTCTAAAGGACAGTTCTATACGCCATCAGAAGTATCTAGCATTCTTGCTAAAGTCGTAGGGATAACCAAAGATACGCCACTTGAGGCATCGGTTTATGACCCGACATGTGGCTCAGGTTCTTTGCTATTAAAAGCCAGCGATGAAGCCCCACGCGGATTGTCTATCTATGGTCAAGAGATGGATAATGCAACCAGTGCATTGGCTCGTATGAACATGATTTTGCATGACAACGCAACTGCAAAGATCTTTAAAGGCAACACCCTGTCTGAGCCAGAGTGGAAAGATGGGCCTAATCAGCTGAAAATCTTTGATTTTTGTGTCGCTAACCCGCCATTTTCTAACAAAAACTGGACCAGCGGCTTAAACCCAGAGAACGATTTATACGATCGCTTTACCTGGGGCATACCACCAGAAAAAAATGGTGATTACACCTTCTTACTGCACATTCTAAAAAGTTTAAAAAGTACGGGTAAAGGCGCGGTTATCTTGCCGCACGGTGTGTTATTCCGTGGTAATGCGGAAGCTACAATTCGTGAGAACCTCATCAAACAAGGGTACATCAAAGGTATCATTGGCTTACCGGCTAACTTGTTCTACGGTACTGGTATTCCAGCTTGTATTATCGTTATCGATAAAGAGCACGCACAGAAAGCAGTTGCGGGCTTTAAAGAAGGCGATGAGTCTCTGCCTACCATCACTGGCCGTTCAATCTTTATGGTGGATGCCAGCAAAGGTTTCATCAAAGATGGCAATAAAAACCGCCTTCGTAGCCAAGACATTCATAAAATTGTCGATGTGTTTACCAAAGGTCAAGAGCTTCAACGTTTCAGTCGCTTAGTGCCAATTGATGAGATCGCTGCTAACGATTACAACCTAAATATCCCTCGCTATATTGATTCATCTGAGCCGGAAGATCTGCATGATTTAAGTTCGCACCTGCAAGGTGGTATCCCAAATCGTGATCTTGACGCATTAGAGCGTTACTGGAAGGTATTCCCAAATATTCGAGCAACACTGTTTGAGCCTGCTCGTGAAGGCTATAGCAACGCATTGGTCACCGCAAGTGAAGTGAAAGGCCGTATTCTGGCACACCAAGAATTTAAAGACTTTGCCCAGCGCAGCTTAAAACCATTCGATGCTTGGGTTAAACAGGCTCAGCTTAAAGAAATTAAGCAAGGTGATAGCCCTAAAGAGCTAATCTTTGATATCTCAGAGCAGTTGTTAAGTGGATATGCCAATAGCGACTTATTAAGCAAATACGACATCTACCAAATCCTAATGGATTACTGGGCGGATACCATGCAAGACGACGTGTATGTATTGATGCAAGATGATTGGCAAGCAGGCAATACGATACGAGAACTTGTGGCTAAGTTTAAAGAAGCACCTGATTTAGTGATTGATAAGAAAAAGTACAAAGCTGAGCTTATTCCACCAAGCCTAATCGTTGCTCGCTACTTTGCTGATGAACAGACACAAGTAGATGCTTTGCAGGTGAAGCTAGATGACGCTAATCAAGCTCTCAATAGCTTAGTTGAAGAGCACTCTGGGGATGACGGGGTGCTTTTATCCGTCAGTAATAAAACGGAGGCTAATGCTACGCTTAACGATTTTGTAGAGTTGGCGTGGAAAGGCTTGGATAAGCAATCTTTTGATTCGTACCAAAAATCAAAAGCACAGTTGGAGCAACTTCAACAGCAACTTATAGCCGCGGCTGAGTTTCCAGTTTTTGAATTAGCCAAAAATGCAAAAGGGAAACTTACTCTCAAAGGAATTAAAGCTCTACTGGGAACGGTTGAACCTAACCAAGAATCTCAATTAGAAACCTATATTGAATTAGACAAAAAAATTAAAGAACAGAACAAAATCATTAAGCCGGCTTTCGCAAAAGGCCTAGGAATAGTTGAAGGGGCGCTGGAAATGGGTTCTGAATCCATTTTCTTAGCGGAGGTTAAGGTTGTTCAATCGTATCTTGCTTTGTTAGATAAAGTAGCATTAGCTAAGACTGAATTGAAAGAAGAACAAGAGGCTTTGGATTTAGCGGTATTCAATAAATATCCTGAATTGACGATTAAAGAAATAAAAGCGCTGATAGTGGATGACAAATGGCTTGCCACATTACAAGCCAATATCGTTGACGAAATTGAACGTGTCACTCAACAAATGGCGAACCGAGTTAAGCAGTTGGAAGAGCGCTACAGCACGCCATTGCCAACGCTTACTAAATCGGTTGATCAACTAAGCGATAAAGTGGCTGGTCACTTAAAAGCCATGGGTTTGGAGTGGTCGCTATGAGTGCATTAGATCAAAAAGTTCGTCAAGGATATAAACAATCAGAAGTTGGAATAATCCCTGATGAATGGGATGTACTTTTGATGGATGAAGTTACAGATTCACTGTCTAGTGGAGCTACGCCATTTAGAGGTAATTCCAGTTTCTATAAGGGTAGTAATAGATGGATAACAAGTGGAGAACTTAAATACGGTGTTATCAATAATACTATTGAAAAAATAAGCGATGAGGCTATCAAAAAAGCCAATTTAAAAGTGCATCCATCAGGAACCTTTCTAATGGCTATTACAGGATTAGAGGCAGCAGGCACTAGAGGCTCATGTGGTATTGTCGGCAAGCCATCTACTACTAATCAATCTTGTATGGCGGTCTACCCTAACAAAAAGCTAACAAGCAATTACCTTTTTCATTGGTACGTATATAACGGTGACGAATTAGCTTTTAAGTATTGCCAAGGTACAAAACAGCTTAGCTATACGGCAGGATTACTTAAAACGATACCAGTTTTAGTTCCTCGCGATACAACCGAACAAACTGCCATTGCCAATGCCTTATCCGATGTCGATGCGCTATTAACGGAATTGGAAAAACTGATCGCGAAAAAACAAGCTATTAAAACCGCCACTATGCAGCAACTGCTGACAGGCAAAACCCGTCTGCCACAATTCGCTACTTACACCGAAGGTGAAAAGAAAGGCCAGCCAAAAGGCACAAAACCCAGCGAACTAGGTGAGATTCCTGAGGATTGGGATGTATTGTTGATGGACGAAGTTACCGACTCACTCTCGAGCGGAGCAACACCATTTAGAGGTAATCCTAGTTTCTATAAAGGAAACAATCGATGGATTACAAGCGGTGAGCTAAAATACGGAGTGATTAATGACACTATTGAAAAAATCAGTGATGAAGCTATCAAAAAAGCGAACTTAAAAGTGCATCAACCTGGTACGTTTTTAATGGCGATAACTGGTTTGGAAGCGGCTGGAACACGAGGCTCATGTGGTATTGTAGGTACGCCAGCAACAACAAACCAATCTTGTATGGCAATCTACCCCAATAAAAAGCTAAAAAGTAGTTATCTATTTCACTGGTATGTGTACAACGGTGAAGAGTTGGCATTGAAGTATTGTCAAGGCACAAAACAACTCAGTTATACAGCTGGGCTGCTAAAGACAATTCCAGTTTTAGTACCTCGAAATGCGGATGAACAAACTGCCATATCCAGCATCCCGTCGGATATGAATAACGAAATCCAAACCATTGAACAGCGTTTAGCGAAAACTCGCCAAATCAAACAGGGTATGATGCAAGAGTTGCTGACAGGTAGAACTCGTTTGCCATTTGAGAAGGAAAGCTAGTGTGAGCGGCGTTATGGCAAAGGAAGTGCCACACTTCCTTGATAAACGGGTGACGAAAGTCGGTGAGTTATTGACGCTGAAAAACTTGGTTATTCCCAAGTATCAGCGCCCTTACAAATGGACGCAAACCAACCTTGCTGATTTATTAAACGATTTAAAAGTGTATCGTGATAAGTCGGCCTATCGTTTAGGGGCGGTGGTTTTTCACCGTCACTATGATGGTGGCAATGTTCATGAAAAAGTCGAGCAGCTAGATATCGTAGATGGTCAGCAGCGCACGCTGACCTTGATGTTATTAGTACAGGCGTTAATAGAAGAACGCCTGCAAAGCTCAAGCAAACATCAAGCGATAAAGCGCCAAGATGTGCGGGATAGCTTACAAAAGCTTAAAGCACCACTTACACGCTTTTTGGCAGCACAACGTTTCAGCAGTGATATTTCGCACCACAATCTGCATCAAAACTTTATGGCGGCGAAAAGGGCGGTCAGCCGCAGTGATTTTACCGAAGCGGATATCGATTTTCTGCTCAACCGCTGTGAAGTGGTCACGTTTGTGTTAGATGATGTTTCGGAGGCGTTTCAGTTTTTTGATTCCCAAAATGCCAGAGGGCGCGATCTCGATCCTCATGATCTACTGAAAGCGTTTCACTTGCGCGAGTTTTCAGACCAAGAAAACGAGTTAAAAGCACAGTCGGTGAGTCATTGGGAGAGTTTGCATAGTAAGCAACTTGCGAACCTGTTCGCCAATTATCTATTTCGCATTCGTAACTGGGCGCAGGGTAAACCTGCCCAGTATTTTGGTAAGTCACAAGTAGGGCTGTTTAAAGGCGTAAATCTTGAACAGGTTGGGTTGTACCCGTATGTAGAGCCGCTAAGAATATCTCACCACTTTGTCGATGACTACAACAGCCAATACCAAAGGAAGATCGATCATCAAACGATGAGCTTTCCATTTCATCTTGACCAAATGATCATCAATGGTCGCCGTTTTTTTGAAATGACTAGCCATTATCAAAGGACCATTAGTACGATTATCGACAGCGAGCACAAAGGCGAAGAGCACAAGCCAATCACAATATTAGGGCATGAATTAGAGTCATTAGCGAGTCGGATTTTGCGTACCCTAAACAGCTACTCGTCACGCACTCGCACCGGTGATGGTTACGTTCGCACCTTGTTTGATTGTGGGGTGATCTTCTATTTGGATAAGTTTGGGCCACATCAACTATCTCAAGCGATTGAAAAATTGTTTATTTGGGCTTATCGCTGCCGCTTGAAAATGCAGGTAGTGCAGTTGGTAACGATGGATAATCATGCTTTAAAGCACAATGTATTCGAGCGCATTAAGCAAGCGATACAGCCAAGTGATGTTTTAAATTGGCCACTACCGACCATTAAACAAAGCGAGGTTAAAGGCACCAAGCTGGCAGAGATTGAGAGACTGTTTCAGGAGATGAAATATTATGAGTAGCGGTCTTGGCGCAAAAACACATGATGGAATACACAGCTTTAGAGTGAAAGAATTGCTTGCCGATTCCAGTCGTTATCTCGTGCCCATGTATCAGCGCAACTACGCCTGGGGCGAAGGAGAAATCAACCAACTTATTCAAGATGTGCAGGACTACCAGCATCACAAGCCGAACCAACCCTATTATATTGGTACTTTGGTGGTCTTTGAGCGCTCTGATGGCCAGTTTGAAGTAATAGATGGTCAACAGCGTTTTACGACACTAACTTTGCTCGCTTTTGCGCTCAAGCGTATTTCAGAGGGCAAGATTTCAATTGAAAGCAAGCGCTCTGCGCCACAATCCATTGATATGAGTTGGTACGACGCACCCAATCTCGGCTTTGAAAGCCGTCAAATATCCTCAGACACTTTTGCTGCCTTAAAGCAAGGTGTGGCATTAGAGCACTTAAAAAATGATGAGTTCAACCTTGATGTTGTTGAGGGGTATCATCTTCTTGAAAAAGGTTTATTGGCTCTAGGTAATAAACTGGGTGATTTCTGCGCCTACCTTTTTAATCAGGTGGAAATTGCTCGTGTTTCTGTGCCAAAAGACACCGATTTAAATCACTACTTTGAGGTGATGAATAACCGTGGTGAGCAGTTAGAAAAACACGAGGTAGTTAAAGCTCGTTTGATGTCAGTATTGAACGACATTGAAGATAAAGATGAGCGCGACCAGAGTATTGATGTGTTAGCGAAAGTGTGGGATGCAACTGCTAACATGGAGCGCTACATTCAGTACGGCTTTAGCAAAACAGAGCGCCATCAGCTTTTTGGCAGAAATGATTGGGGCCTGTTTATCCCACAAAGTTTTGAGGATGTGCAGAGCATCATTGCTAGTGTTGAGCAGCAAACCGACGACAGTGTAAATTCGGATGTTTCTATCCGTTTGTGTGACATGTTGGCTAACCCACCAACAACAAAAAGCCGTGGTGAGTCTGAGCTCACCCCAGAGCGCTTTAATAGCGTGATTAACTTTTCAAACTTCTTACTGCACGTACTTAAGGTATCTACCCAGCAAGATGTTGCCTTGGATGATAAACGCTTACTTGAGCAGTTTGAACAGTATCTACTTACAAAAGACTTGTTGGACAAGCAAGCAAGAATCGAAGCAGTAAAAGCCTTTGTATTTGCTTTACTGAAGTCTAAATACCTTTTTGACCAATACATTATCAAGCGTGAATTTGCTCAGGGTGAAGATAAGTGGAGCCTCAAGCGCTTACATTTTTACAACGATAAGAGCCAAAGCTATATCAACACCTTTGACAGCAGCGCGACCAATGACAGTGAAGATGGCTTCGACGGAATTAATCGACGTATTTTGATGCTGTTGAGCGCTCTTCACGTATCCACGCCAACTTTGGTCTATAAGCACTGGCTCAATGGTGCGCTGTATCAATTGTACTATATGGATGAAATAAGGCCTGTCGCTTATCTAGAAAAGCTTGAGCATTTAGCCCGTCAGTTTGTGTTTGGCCGTTTTTTACGGCCTGAGGGTGCAGAGTATTTCGCCATGATTTACCAAGGTGCGGGTTACCCAGCCTTAGATAGTGATGATGAATCGGTGATGGACTTACTAACGTATGGAGCGATTGAGAATAACTTGGTATTCAACTACCTAGATTATCTTCTGTGGTGTAATGGAGTAGAGAGCAGTACCGATGCGGTTATCAACCAGTTTGAGTTTAGCTTCCGAAGCTCAGTCGAGCACTTTTATCCACAGCACCCTTTAGATGGCCATAAAAAACTGGATAAGAGCGAGCTGCATCGTTTTGGTAACTTGTGCCTTATCAGCCACAGTAAAAACTCAAAGTTAAGCAATGTACAACCTTCGGCAAAGCGCGATCACTTTAAAGCAGCCATCAATGACAAAAATATCGATACCTTAAAGCTGTACAAGATGATTCAACACTTAAATGACAGTGGTAAATGGGACACAGAGCAAATCATCGAACATGAACAGCAAATGATAGAAGTATTGAAGAACGACTCAAGAACAGGAACAAATGTATGAGTAGAGTTGGACAAAAAGAGCGAGTGACACAAACTCGCCTAAAAAGATTCTTTGTAGATCAGCTAGATTACGATTATTTGGGTGACTGGGAATATAGAGAAGGTAACCGAAATATCGAAACAGCGCTGCTAACCGATTGGCTTACAAAACGTGGGATATCTGACGCGCTTATCAAGCGAACATTAAGAAAGCTCGATGTTGCTGCTGCATTGGGTGAAGGCAAAAAGCTTTACGATGCCAATAAAGAGGTCTATCGCTTACTTCGTTACGGCGTAAAAGAGAAAGAAGGAGTAGGTGAGCAAAATCAAACTGTATGGCTTATTGACTGGGAAAACCCTGAAGCAAACAATTTTGCTATTGCTGAAGAAGTCACTATTCAAGGTGAGAAGAAAAAGCGTCCTGATATCGTTATCTATGTCAATGGTATTGCGCTAGGTGTCATTGAGCTAAAGCGCTCTTCAGTATCAGTTAGTGAAGGCATTCGCCAAAACTTAGATAACCAAAAGAAAGACTTTATCCGTAACTTCTTTACCACCATGCAGCTTGTGATGGCGGGCAATGATACTCAAGGGCTTCGCTATGGTACCATTGAAACGTCTGAAAAGTACTATCTAGAATGGAAAGAGCAACCAAGTGCTCGTCAATTGCCGTCAGCAACGATGCAGACGGAAACATTACTTGATGAACATATGGCCCAGTTGTGTGAGAAAAAACGTTTCTTACAACTGCTGCATGACTTTATTGTATTCGATGCAGGAGTCAAGAAAACCTGCCGTCACAATCAATTCTTTGGCATCCAGTCAGCTAAGAAATACGTCACCTCTAAGCAGGGGGGGATTATTTGGCACACCCAAGGTTCGGGTAAGAGTTTAACTATGGTATGGCTCGCCAAGTGGATACGAGAGAATGTAACGGACTCTAGGGTACTGGTCATCACTGATAGAAAAGAACTCGATGACCAGATTGAAAAAGTCTTTACTGGCGTGGATGAGGAAATCTATCGTACAAAAAGCGGAAGTGATCTTGTGGCAACGCTCAACCAGCCAAATCCTTGGTTGATGTGTTCGCTTGTGCACAAATTTGGCAGAAACGGTGAGGAGCTCACTGAAAGCGAAAAAAACGAGACCACAGAGGAGTTTCTTAAGGAATTAAAAGGTTCTTTGCCAGATGATTTTAGTGCAAAAGGGAACTTGTTTGTGTTGGTGGATGAGTGTCATCGAACCCAGTCTGGAAAGCTACATGATGCGATGAAAGCAATCTTACCTGAGGCCATGTTTATTGGCTTTACAGGCACGCCACTAATGAAAAAGGACAAGAAAAAGTCTCTAGAAGTATTTGGTCCTTATATTCATACCTACAAATTTGATGAGGCGGTGAGTGACGGTGTGGTGCTGGATTTGCGATATGAAGCCCGAGATATCGATCAACATTTAACATCTAGTAAAGGGGTGGATACTTGGTTTGACACGAACACTCAGGGGCTCTCGAACCTAGCTAAAATACAGCTCAAAGAAAAATGGGGCACGATGCAAAAGGTTCTTTCGAGTAAATCTAGACTTGAGCGTATCGTGATGGATATTTGGCTGGATATGAAGCGAAAGCCTGCACTAGCTTCAGGGCGCGGTAATGCTATGTTGGTGTGTGCCAGTGTTCATCAGGCCTGTGTGGTATATGACTTATTCAGCAAGACAGATCTTGCAGGAAAATGTGCGATTGTCACTAGTTACCAGCCAGCGGCAAGTTCTATCAAAGGCGAAGAGTCGGGCGCAGGTCAAACGGAGAAGCTGTTTAAATATGCCACTTACCGAAAAATGCTTGCCGATTACTTTGAGCAAAGTGAAGACGAAGCGTCTAAAAAGGTAGAAAAATTTGAAGAGGAAGTGAAAGCTCGTTTTATCAAAGAACCAGGCCAAATGCGTTTGTTGATTGTCGTTGATAAACTCTTGACAGGGTTTGACGCGCCATCGGCTACCTACCTTTACATCGATAAAAAAATGGCTGACCACAACTTATTTCAGGCTATATGTCGCGTAAACCGGCTTGATGGTGAAGAGAAAGAGTATGGTTATATTGTTGATTATAAAGATCTCTTCCGTTCTCTGGATAAAGCGATTAAAGACTATACCGCCGAGGCATTTGACGGATACGACGATGAAGATGTCGCAGGGCTTCTGAAAGATCGATTGAAAGAAGCGAGAATTGACTTAGATAATGCGCTAGAAGTGACGCGAGCTCTCTGTGAGCCAGTAAAAGCCCCTAGGGATACTCAAGCCTTCATGCATTATTTTGTTGGCGAGTCGGGTGCTGAATCAACCAATGAAGATGAGCGAAGTGAAAAGGAAGCACTTCGATTAACCCTATACCAAGCGGTCGCAAAGCTTATCCGTTCCTATACCAATTTAGCCAATGAAATGGCGCAAGCTGGCTATACCGCTGAGGAAGCACAAAGTATCAAACAAGAAGTTGCCTATTTTGAGAAAGTTAGGGATGAAGTTAAGTTGAGTAGCGGCGACTTACTGGAAATGAAGCGTTTCGAACCAGCGATGCGTCAATTACTCGACATGTATATTCGCGCGGATGACAGTGAAACTCTAATGGACTTTGAAGAGTTTGGATTGATCGATTTAGTGGTAAATAATGGTGGTAAGGGATTGGACTCACTACCTGAAGGCATTCGCAAAAATGAAGAAGCAATGGCTGAGGCGATCGAGAACAACGTTCGCAAAACGATTGTCGATGAAAACCCAGTAAACCCTAAATACTTTGAAAGTATGGCGACGCTGCTTGATGAGCTGATTAAGCAGAGGCGTGAACAAGTCATTAGTTATCAAGAGTATTTAGAGCAAATACGAGCATTAGCCAAAAAAGTCGTCAACCCGACAAGTAATACAGCCTACAATTATCCAGATTCGGTTGATACGCTTGCAAAGCAAGCGCTATATGACAACTTTGGTAATGATGAGGTGCTCATTACACAAGTCGATACCGCTGTTCGGTTGAACAAAGAGGCTGATTGGCTTGGCGATACGTTCAAAGAGCGCAAAATTGAAAATGCGATCCTTGAGGCGACTAACGATTTTGGGATGGACGATGACGATGCAATTGATGAAAAGTTGGATCGCATGATGGACATCATCAAAGCGCAAAGGGAATACCATTGATGGTGACGACCGATAGTTATGAAGTAATCATTGCTGGTATTGAGCTCACCGTTAATCGTAAAACGATAAACAATATTCACTTGAGCGTATTACCACCCGATGGCACAGTGCGTTTGTCTGTGCCTGTTGCAACGAGTGAGCAAGCAATTCGTTTAGCTGTAATCAATAAGCTTGCATGGATCAAGCAGCAACAAGCGGATTTTGCCAGTCAGCGTCGTCAATCAGTAAGGGAAATGGTTGCAGGTGAGAGCCATTATCTTTGGGGGCAACGTTATTTGCTTAGTGTTGTAGAAACAGCAGGTAAACATTATGTTAAGGTGAAAGGTAAACGGATAGAGCTTGGTGTTGCGAGTAAAACTACAACAGAGAGTCGTTTAAAGTTGCTAAACGAGTTTTATCGGTCAGAAATCAAAGCAACGTCGTCGAAGCTTTTACCCTTATGGCAAGAAAAACTGGGAGTTGAAGCTAGTGCAGTAGGCATCAAGAAAATGAAGACCAAGTGGGGCAGTTGTAATGGTAGTGATAAGCGTATCTGGCTTAATCTTGAGCTCGCTAAAAAGCCGCCAGAGTGCCTGGAGTTCATTCTAGTTCATGAGCTTACCCATTTATTAGAACGTCATCATAACGAGCGGTTCAGATCATTGATGGATGAACACTTGCCGGATTGGCGCGAACGGAGAAGCTTGCTCAATAGTTTGCCGCTGGCATATGAGGATTGGAGTTATTAGGCAAAACGCAATTTATAAAATCTTAAAATTGACTACTTGTGTATATAAGTAGTCAATTTGGGTAAGCAGTCAGAATTGGCGTATGATGATCTGTTGAGCTGAGCAATAAATCATACTTACCAATTCCTATGTAGAATATAAGCAAGTTTGAGAGGCGTTACTATCATAATCCAATACTGAAATACGGAAAGAAACTAAATCCCGTGTCGACCTCAAAAGCAGTCGCGCCAAAAAATATTAAACGATAACATCAAATCACAGCTGCTTTTGAAAACAACTAAGCATTGGTGAAAAAGCTCAACAGATTTGCAAAAACAAAAGGGTTTTCGCACGTAAAGCTGGTGATTAGCCATTGGCATTCAATAAAAGTTCATTAATAACAATAACCTAGTATCAAGCCACTAAATCTCAAAGGATGTACAAATCTCATTTTGAATGGTTTTTACCAAAAAAGTGACATTACAACTTTGCGCCCACATGCTAAGTACGTATTATGTATCTTATGTTAAATTTGAATTGAGCTGTCTTTTTACACATCTTAATATCAACGGTAACTACTCATTGGCCTATCGACCTATGCTTCTAATTCCGTTAGTGATGGCGTTCGTAACGTGAGTGCCACAACAAAGAATTGTTTTAAGACAAAAGTTACGGCTATAAAACACGTACCTTACGAGACAAAGCAAAAGCTCCGTCCTATGGTCTCGCTCATACTTTGCTTGGGTGCGATAATTGAAACATTAAAAACCTACGTAGTGAGTCAATCAACTCCAGATTAAGACGCTATCGCATATCACGTATTATATCCCCACCCTCACCGGGCGAGGGGTGTGGAGAATAATTAACAAGTACAGGGGCACTTTGTTACCAAAAACACACGCAGGAACAATAACCCAAGTACAATATATGCCCCCCCTATTTAGCCACAATAAGTAAGGTGGCTTAGGTTGCAAAACTAGAACAATTTCCCCTAAGCATGTTTATGCTTCAGAATGTGTTTAGAGCGCAGTAAACACTCATTCGTTCCAACATCAGTGTTTCTGTATGTGATTTAAGCATCTATTCATGCAATAGGCAAAGTCACTGGATGTTTTGGGATCGATACAATACAGTGAGGCAAGACCGCACATGTGCTTTCTTGCTAGTAGCAATCAAAGTCTTTTCTATAACAGGAACATGGTTAGGTATGGCTTGTGTGCTTCTCCTGTTGGTTGCGTGCAATAGCGAAAGTTCAGCAATTAAGGTGTCTAGCGAGACGGTCTCACAAAAGCAAATCGATACGATTGTGTCGAATATCAATGAGCTTTACCCAGAAGCAACTCCAGATCAGAAACAGAAAGCGGCAGAAGTGGTGGTACGAGCTATCGAGAACATGGTGTTCGTCGAAGGTGGCAGCTTTGATATGGGCGATTTCAAGATGGATTGTGATTTCCCAACGAAAACTGAAAACCGTTTAGATTGGTCTCCTGATGCGCAATGTTTTAACTTTGCTACCAACCTTTCTGGTGCGCAACATTTACATAAAGTCACCCTCGATTCTTACTCTATGTCTAAATATGAGACCAGTTTTATGGATATGGAATGGATGCGTCAAATAAATGGATTACCGGTAGCCCTCACTAACTTCATTAGTGTAATTCCTTTGAAGACAAAGCCTATGGAGCGGACAGATGAAAAATATAAGAAAGCTATTGAATACAATTTGAAAAACAATGAGGCTGCATATACAAAATCTTGGCAAGAGGCAAAGGATTATTGTCAGTGGTTGGGCAAAGTTTCCACTTTAGAATTTGATATTCCGACAGAAGCGCAATGGGAGTTTGCGGCAAGGAGTCGCGGACAACATTATTACTATGCAACCAATGATGGTTATCGTTCCATTCGGGAAGGACGATATTTTGACCCGAATATTGGTAAGTATGTCGATATAAAGCCCTCAGAAGTAAATAGTGGCACTAGCAGTGAAGAATATATTGGCCAATGGCCAGCAAATCCTCTGGGGGTATATGGGATGAGTAATGGTATTCAGGAGTGGGTTAATGATTGGTATGCAAAAGAGTATTACCTAAACTCACCTGAACACAACCCGCAAGGACCGGAAAATGGTATTCAAAAGGTTGTTCGAGATGGTGGAGGAGTAAAAACCTTTGACCGTTTTGGTAAAGATCCTGTTCTTGACGCTTACTCCCCAACTCACAGCTTCCGTTGTTCAGTTCAACAACCAAAACCACTTACAGAATAGACAAGATATGAGCCAACACATTTCTCTCCTGTCTACTCAACCAGTATTGTCATTTTATCTCTAAGTAAGCGTCACATACTTAAACTCACTTGTGCACAGTCTCCCCTCCCCCTAAACAAAAACAGGAACGCAGTCGTTATAACTAGCCATACAGTCGTTTTGAAACTATTCTCTCCTTTTATTTTTGCGTAAAATATGCACATAAAGTAAAAGGAATACCAAATGAAAAACAGATGGTTAGGTATGGCTTGTGTGCTTCCCCTATTGGTTGCGTGCAATAGCGAAAGTTCAGCAATTAAGGTGTCTAGCGAGACCGTCTCACAAAAACAAATCGATACGATAACGTCGAATATCAATGAGCTTTACCCAGAAGCAACTCAAGAACAGAAGCAGAAAGCGGCAGAAGTGGTGGTACGAGCTATCGAGAACATGGTGTTCGTAGAAGGCGGAAGCTTTGATATGGGCGATTTCAAGATGGATTGTGATTTCCCAACAAAATCTGAGAACCGTTTAGATTGGTCTCCTGATGCGCAATGTTTTAACTTTGCTACCAACCTCTCTGGTGCGCAACATTTACATAAAGTAACCCTCGATTCTTACTCTATGTCTAAATATGAGACCAGCTTTATGGATATGGAGTGGATGCGGCAGATTAATGAGCTTCCTGTAGCTGCTGGAATCATAACAAGTTATAAGCCATTAAAAGATAAACAGATGCTTAGAACAGATGAAGAATACAAGAGAATAGTTGATTCGGAGGCAAAACATAACAAAGCGGCCTCAACTAAAAGCTGGCAGGAGGCTAAAGATTATTGCTTATGGCTGGGAAAGGTATCTACTTTATCTTTTGACCTCCCGACTGAGGCTCAGTGGGAATACGCCGCTAGAAGTCGTGGACAGCACTATTATTATGCTACTAATGATGGTTATCGCTCTCTCTCAGAAGATCAATATTTCGATGTAAATCTTGATAAATATGTTCAAGTTTCCCCTTCAATTGTTAACAGTAGTATAAAAGAAGAGAAGTATATTGGTTACTGGCCAGCAAACCCTTTAGGCATCTTTGGGATGAACAACAACATTAGTGAATGGGTCAATGATTGGTATGAAAAAGATTATTACCTTGAGTCACCTGAACAAAACCCTCAAGGCCCCAAGGTTGGTAAACTAAAAGTTATCCGCGATGGCGCGGGAAATGTAATGACCTTTGATCGACGTGGCGAACAACCAAACCAGGACATATACTCTTCATCATTTAGCTTTCGTTGTTCTATACAACCTCAGTCAATTATCACCTACTGAAGCTGGTGATAATTAACTAAATACCTAAATTAAGAATATATTGGCTTAATCAGCCAATATATTAAACATAAGGGTAAGGCGATTGATTTCCGTACAGAGAAGCATACTGCTGGCCTATTTGAATTTTCTTATTCGTGAAGGCAATGCTTGTATATGGAACAAAAGGTTCTTGTGCAATCTTTTCAGCTGAGTTCATTTCTGCTAGAGAAGCTACCCAGTAGTTAAACTCTCTCTGTTGAGAACCATCTAAAATAGCATTTATGCGCTGAATACTTTTAAATAGCACGTCTTCACCAGTTTCTTTTCTCCCTTCGTCATTCATTCTCGATAAGATTTCTTCAAACTTATGCCAACTGTAAGCGCTCTCCTTCAATAAAGTGCAAATGGCATCTTCCTGTTTTTCTTCCCAATTAAAAAGAAACGTTCGGGTAAGCGTATCTAGCATACGGCCAATAGCTTCAGGTAAGAGTTGATCAAAAGGGACACCACTGCGAGTTGAACTATTCAAGATCCTTTCAGATATCAACAATGCCTCTTTTTCAAGGATAATCCGTCGCTGACCTATAGCTTGAATTTCTTTTGCCCCAAATGAAACTAGGTTTTCAAGTGCATTTACAGGGGACGAAAACGCTTCTACAACGGCAAAGGCGTAATAGGTTGCGTCTACAAGGTACGCATAAGCCTCTTTATTTATATTCCCTAATTGACGATAGTCTACATACTGGAGTCCTTGCCAGATTACTTTTGCTAAATTCCAGATTTCTTGTACGTTGATAGCAACAGCAAAACCGCCACCGCCACCAGCCCCCCAAACTAATTTAGCCGATACTTTTAAGAAAAATTGATTATTCTCTAAATAGAGCTCGAAATCTGCGTTATAACCACCACCAACGGAAACATTGCCTTCAGTCTGGATTTCAGCCAAAGAGTTAAAGTTTGTGATTTGATCTATTTCTGGCGCTTTCCATTGAACGCCTCCTGCAAACTCACCACTTAACTGGCCACCACCAAAAACACTGGCCTTGATGCCTATTTGACCGCCTCCTGCGTTGCCCATACTCACATGAGGGTCAAACAATATCCCAACATCATCACCAGTTTCCGGCTTTCTGTTACTGATACCTGCTTTTGCTTGAGCAACTACGCCCACAAAACAACCCACTTTCATTTTGGCATTAAAGCGAAAACTGCCAAAGGAGTGTAAGGCTGGCTGACCATTCGCATCGGTGTAATTTAGGCATGGCGTATAACCCGCATCGCTAGGTAAGAAGACTTCTGCCGTAATGGCCGCTTCAAAGGCAGAAAAGCCCGCAGAAGCACCTACACCTAAATCTACGTTTCCTTTCGCATTACCGTGCTCATCTTTCTCAAATGGGTTTAACTCAGCATCGACAGCCGCTTGCATTCCCCAGCGACCAAGTTGCGCCTCAGAACTCACCGCAAACATTGTATTGCCTTCATCGTCGCGCAAGAGTGTATCCGTCGATTTCCATTCAGCAATTTTTCCGCCGGGCGCCTGCCACTTCGCAAGATTGGCTTTAATATCAGGAGCAAGCTTTTTCTGCTCAAGGTCGCTGGTGATATCGTCAGCGATAGCTTTACCAAATTCTTTGATTTTTCCCGTACGTAATGCTCGGTTTGCGTTGTTAGTATTCGAGGTATTTCGCCAACTGTTACGAACGGTTGTTTCCTCTTGAAAGAATGCTTCTCGAACATAGGTGTAAACGCCGCGATTAATCGAGTACAACTCTCTAACCCCAGTATTTGTTACAATGCCATCCAATGCTCTCTCTTTTACCGCCATTTTTTTAGCATCAACAGGCTTGCCAGAAGAGCTCTCTTTGGTTGGTGGAACTTTGGCCATCTTTTCCCACGTCGCAAGCTCTTTCTTAAGGTTTGGTACGACTGTTGCAGTCAAACGCTCTTTTAGCTCAATGGCTGAGTCTTCAGAGCCAAACCAATTTGAGTATTCCTCAATGTAGCGGATACGCTTTTTCAACTCGGTTACTTTAGCGTTAGCCATTCGCTGGTTTTCCAAAGCTTTTTCTCTCTCAACCTTTTCTTTTCGAGACTGTTCTGCTTTGACACTTGCTGGATTCTTACGGCTGGGATCTGGCAATATGCCTGCGTATATCAGGTCGGCGCATAGGGCTTCTCGCTTTTGCGTATGCTTTTCCAACTCAGCCCATGTTTCTTTGCCCGTTGGAGCTTGATGGACTAGGTCACTGTAGCATTGAAATAACTTCGTCGTTTCTTCGATTTCCTTATCAAGCTTTTCCACCGATTCTTTCGTTAGGCAATAGAATCGGTTCGCTGATTCACCCGTGGCAAAAATGATATCTTCAATTTCCTTTGGTTCACACAAAAGCGCCGCGACAATTGTCCCTTTCTCTTTTGGACACATTTTGGCGATTGGCTCTACCGGAAACTCGACAGGGATAGGTTCTTCCTCTTCCTGACTAGGAAGGATTAAGGTATCGCCAACTTGGATTAAATCAGGATTTGGTTGGTACTTGGGGTTTAGCTCTAACAAGATGTTGAAGTTAACACTTTGCTCGATACCGATGCCAATAAGGGTGTCACCGGGTTTAATTACGTAGGTTTTGTTACTCATGAAACGCGTCCATTACCATTGCTGCGCAATGTTTTGCATTGTACTCAGCTGTTCTTGCGAGAGTGTCCAAGGTTGAATTGACGTAGTAGCCTCACTAGCGTGGGATAGGTTAATACTTAGCCATTGTTTGCTATGCCAATGCAGAGATGAGAGTAAAGGAAACATTTGTCGTCGCTCCTCATCACTTAATGCTGCCATTAAAGGTACTAGAGTTCTGGGCTCATAAAATCGAAACAATGCTTCTCCTTGATTGCGCGATACAAAGAGACGCTGACGCAATGAGGTTGCGACCTCCGAAGAAGAGTAAGATGGCGAACTCCAAACCAAACAACCACAAGGTGTCTGGCTCATCTTAGCTACGCATGCCTGAAGTGCCTCTTCTGATGATCCGATAGAAACTAAGACAGGCCCCTCATTGAGGTGTGATAGACGAGTACCAGCCATCAACGGGATAACCTCGAATGACTCAAGATGCGCCTCCAATTTCTTTTTCCATTCAGGCCAAAGAAGAGGTTCGATAATCGCGTACGCTTGTTGATTCGTAATTAGGTTCGGTTGGGCATTACCTTGAATTCGCCAGTTTGGATTTAGCTGTGTATTTGACATGTTTTACCGCTCCCACAATCACACAGTTCTTGCATTAAGCCACCATCTTCAACAAACCCTTTATAAGCGGCCGGAGACATAACAGGTGGTGTTTTCTTCGCTATAGATAATCCTTTAGGACGCCTTGTAGAAACGCTGCTGTTGCCGTTTGCCGCGCCGCTCGGATTGATGTCTACTTTTCCACCCGTTGCGGTGACACTACTCGCACCATCAATCGTAATGGAGGTGCCGTTTAAATGGATGTTGCCGCTGCTCTTTAGCACTAAGCTGGATGCGCCGACGAGGACCTTGATTTCATCCGCAGAGACCACCGCTGTTTCGCCATCAGAGCGGATAGAGGTGTTGCCGTTCACTTCGACACTGAGGTTATTGCCGATGCTATTTGTGTCGTCAGCCCCTACATCAATTGAGCGCGATGCCATGATTACCGTGTTTTGGTCTTGCCCTACATCCAGTGAATCGTCTTTACCAATCAAAGTTTGACGATTTTCGTCGATGTACAAATCTCGGTTGTTGGCTATTTTCTCGGATTCATTCGCGTTGTAAGTAACGTGAACATCTTCCTCAACTTGCTCCACAAAGGTTTGCTTAGTGATGGAGGTTTTATGCCCGTCAATCACTTCTTTACGGTCGCCTAAAATGTTGTTTTCTTGGTTGTTGCCGACTTTTAACTCTTCATCATTACCGATATCTCGATAACGGTTATTGAGCACTTTGGTCTTCATGTCTTTTTGAGCACGGAAGTGAACCTCTTCTTGGTCACTTTCATCCTCAAAATACATTTCGTTGTAACCTTCAGCCTTATGGCTTTGGGTTCTAAACACTGTGCGCGTTTTGTTTTCTGGTAATGGGTATGGCGGCGTGTGTAAACCGTTGTAAACCGCGCCCGTCACTAGTGGGCGGTCTGGGTCGCCTTCTAGGAAGGTCACAATCACTTCATGCCCAATACGAGGTAGATAGACTGCTCCCCAGTTCGGGGCTGCCATTGATTGACTAACACGTAACCAACATGAACTATGTTCATCACTTTGCGCATAGCGGTCCCAATGGAACTGAACTTTGATGCGTCCATATTCATCGGTGTAGATTTCTTCACCCGCAGGACCAACTACAACCGCGGTTTGAGGACCATCAACGACAGGTGACGCCATTTTAGGTGCACGGAATGTTACGTCTCGTGGTAAGCAGACAAACTGATTGTGATAAGTTGTAGGCTCATCGCTCGATTCTTCTTCGTGTACACGAGGGTTAAAGCCCGTGTGCATCACCGTCAACATTAGGTAATCACGGTTGATGTTTGAGCGAGGGTGCTGGCTAATATCGAAGCTGTAACCTGCGGTAAGACGCATGATATCGCTCGCAGCTTCAATCTGATGGCTGTCCACCGTGTATTCGGACATCCACTCTGTTGTACGCTGCTGACCTAATTCTGGCGTTGTGTAACGGCCAAGATAATCGTAGCGCTGCAAATCAAAGTTCGGGCCTTCATCGGCGCTTGTACCTTGCGGAATCTTTGGCGTGAGATAGTTGTAATCGCCATAACTGACGATGCCAGTGCGAGTACGATGGATTTGCTCAAGATCGAAAATATGCTCTCGGTCTGGCGTGCCACCACCTTGGGCGTGATAAATCACAGGTCCTAGGTAAGAAGCATTAGTGGGTGAACTGATGAGTTCAGGTATCGCATCATTGCTATCGACGATAACCATGGTATGCCCAGCGTCACTGTGTTCGAAATAGTACCAAAGGCCATGCTCTGCCATTAAACGCTGAACAAAGTGCTGGTCATTCTCACGGTATTGAAGAACGTACTCTTTCGCTTCGTATTGCGCTGACAATTCAAAGCGGTAATCGCTCATGCCTGCATCATCAAAGACCTGACGAAGGATGTCGGGCGCGGTTTGCATCTGGAAGATGCGACAGTCTTGGCGCTGAGTGAGAAACCAAAGGTGTGGAACCAAGGTAATATGATAACGCGAGAAGCGGCGACCAGTACCCAAATAGCGAAGCTCAGAGATACTGCCATTAAACTGACGAGCAGTCCCCATACCTTGACCAAACAAGCTTAGGACACCCATTTTTCGGCTTAAGGCTTCAAACGTGATGGCATCGTCATCGGACAACACCGTCAGGTTCATTTCAAAGGGGGAAGAGACTGTTTCCGTGACCCGGAAGCTTTCGACTTTAAATGCACCGGAGAACCCAGAAACATCAAAGGTGAAGTTTACATCATTAACCATACCATTCGGCTCTTATGACAACGAGGAAATGAGCGGAAAAGGGTTCACCGCCACACGTTAAATAGTCGAACTGTATCAAGCTCTATGACACTCATCACTGTGGTGATTTGACGGGAAATTTGAGCATTCAATAGTGCATTTGGTTGAGTAGGTAGAGAGAGTAAATGTTCCAATCTGAAAGTTCACACTTTGCATAGTGATATGAGCGGGTTTAGGCCATCTCTAACAGTTCAGTTTTGTGACGTTGGTAAGCAAAAATATTCGGAGTGACACGATGTTTTGAGGAGGTTGTATTAGTAGAAAGTAGAAGATAACAATTTGAGCCCGTAACAAAATGTTTTATCGATTAATGCTCATCATGATTTGCCTACCACCCAAACTATGATTAAATGCACTTTAGTGCATATTTAAGGAAAGATTAATGGCAAGGAAAAGTGATGGCATCATCTGGCATTTGATGGATGCACCGTGGTGGTTAAGTGTGATTTTATCGATAGGTGTGTATGTCGCCCTTTCATACGTATTACCAGAGCTTGCTGCCAGCAGTAACAACTTTGTTTTCAATGCAGTCGCCCCAAATCTTTCCATGTTCGCACCGTATTTTGCGTTGCTGTTTTTTATTCCCGCGCCGATTGCCTTTTTTAAACAATTTCAGAGAAGGCAGAGGTATCGGGCGACCACCTCACATATTCGCTCGAAACAAGTAACCACTCCATTCCACCAATTAAGCTGGCTAGAGTTTGAATCCTATGTCGGCGAGTACTTTAAGCATCAAGGTTATACCGTAAAGCAGTCTTTTTCACAAAAGCCTGACGGCGGCATTGATATTTGGTTGACGAAAGATGGAGAGCTAAGCCTAGTGCAATGTAAGCACTGGAAGGCCAAGAAAGTTGGCATTCAGGTACTTCGAGAAATGTACGGTGTCATGATAGAGCACCACGCAAGCAAAATGATTATCGTCACGTCAGGAGACTTTACATCGGAAGCCATTGCTTACGCACAAGATAAACGCCTGTGGTTGGTCAACGGCTCAGAGTTGGTTCATATTATTGAGGATGGACGGAGCTTTGAAAATAAACCACCAAAGCCAACGAGCGACATGAAACTGGTACCGAAAGTATGCCCAAACTGTCAGTCTGTCCTTGTAAAACGAGTGGTGAAACGAGGAGTAAATAAAGGGAAGGCATTCTATGGTTGCACTTCGTTTCCAACGTGTCGATACACGATTGATTATTCAAAGCCTAATTAGCGATGCTGCTCCTAAAAGGCGTCTGATTAATGAGCGGTAATTGGCGTGTTTTGCCGAAAAACAAAAAAGGATAAAGACAGTCTGTGGGCGGCTTTTCACATCCTTGTACGTCCCTATAGCTGTACTCAATGCTCTCACTTTAACCCACAGCTCGAAAAGCCGCATCGCTAGTTTAAGAGGCTTCTAGAGCACCAACAAGTAGGTATTGTCGTCATACTTCGAAGTTATAGCGAGCCTCCCAAAACAGGGATAGGCTACTGATAATTCGGGGGATAACGTTTGTTATCTTGGCTTGGTTATCTTGTTACTTTCGGTGGTTTGCCGCAATACTTGCCAAATATCGGGTAAGCGGTGACCTAGCCTTTGTAACGTCATCACAATTTGAGATTGGTGATGTTCATCCGTTGGTGTGCCATGACCAAAGCGCAACTCTTTACAGCGCTGAGCTTGTGCTAGATGGTCAAAATCAGCCGTCAACTCTAACAAGGCTTTTTCTACTTGCCGGTAGTTAAAGCAACCTATAGACAAGGTTTGCGCGATGATGCTCAGCCCTAAGTGAATCGACATCATTTTTTTCAGCTCGCGCTGAATATCGGCACTATCATCAATGCGGTACTGCTCGTAGAAGGGTACTAAGTGCGGATATATGTGCGATGGCTTTAGGTTTGACATTAGACGCTGGCGCACGACTAAGGACGAGGCGTTAGGATGGCGTTCTAAAATATGTTCGATGCGGCGCTGTAATTGTGCATCATTGAGTTTTCCCATATCGTCTCAACGTTCAGCATTCAGATAACGTCATTTTGCCATATTGCGTCTCAAGCTTGACTCAGTATTTTGAGAGTTGTGTCGTATAATGAGGGCATTCATCGTCATAACACAGCAATACCATCATGCCTTGTAAACCTATTGATAATAAACTCTTTCTAGAACACCTCAACGCGCTTCTTTCACACACTCGCGACAGTCGGACAGCCACGCCGGATGTGTCCGCTCTTTTGCCATTTGTTCGAGATGTTGTGCTTGAGGAAGTCGTCATTCACTGTCGAGGTAATCAAGCGAAAGCCTCAAGAATACTAGGATTGAATCGAGGCACGTTACGCACTCACATGCGTCGAATACAGAAACAAAGTACCTGCCTGCCCTATCCTTGCTAATGGTGATACTAGAAGGTTCGGAAGCTAGTTCTCGACTCCAACGAATATTCAACGGCTCTTTGCTTTTGGCAATAAATCACCGGATTCTTTGTCTTGAATGTTTTTTTTTGAACTTGGGGTATTGAGCGCGACCCGCCCAAAAGTTTTTAAATGCTTCTTGTTGATCTCGCAGGCATTGTTGAAGAATTACGCTGGATATTTCCTTTAACCAAGGAAATTCTTTTTTAACTGGGACTAGACGTTTTTCCGCATCAGAATGACTAACACTTTTACCATTCTTATAGTGCGCATCAGTGCGGAAACGGAGAGTGGAGAGTATTGTTATACACGAAGCGGGCGCAACCAAACGACTTTGCTAGCACAGTTCAGCTTGCTCTGTCGTCGGATGAACAACAGTCTTGAAGGCGTTTCAAAAGGA